>CADCDY010000092.1 GCA_902800245.1 uncultured Prevotellaceae bacterium | reverse complement strand
ACCATACCACGCTTGATCTCGTTCTTGTCGATACCACGGAGCAGCAGACCAACGTTATCACCAGCCTGACCCTCGTCAAGGATCTTACGGAACATCTCAACACCAGTAACAACAGACTTCTTGTCCTCACCAAGACCGAGCAACTCAACCTCATCACCAACGTGGATAACACCAGTCTCAATACGACCAGTAGCAACAGTACCACGACCTGTGATTGAGAAGACGTCCTCAACAGGCATCAGGAAGGGCTTGTCGGTAGCGCGCGGAGGCTCCTGGATCCATGTGTCGCAGGTATCCATCAGCTCCATAACCTTCTGCTCCCACTTCTCAACACCATTCAGGGCACCGAGGGCAGAACCACGGATAATAGGAGTATCCTCTTCAAACTCATACTGCTCCAGAATCTCGCGGACCTCCATCTCAACGAGCTCCAGCATCTCCTCATCCTCAACCATATCACACTTGTTCAGGAACACCACCAGACGGGGAACGTTCACCTGACGAGCGAGCAGCACGTGCATGTTCTTCACATAGTCAGCGTGGCCCGGGCAGTCAACGTGAGCATAGTGACGCTTAGCGGTCTCATACTCAACGTGAGCGGTGTTAATAGTGATACCACGCTCCTTTTCCTCAGGAGCATTGTCGATCTGATCGAATGACTTAACCTCAGAGAGACCCTGCTTAGCCAGTACGGTGGTGATAGCAGCAGTCAGAGTAGTCTTACCGTGGTCAACGTGACCAATAGTACCGATGTTCACGTGCGGCTTGGTGCGCACAAATTGTTCTTTAGCCATAGCTTTTCTATTTTATTGTTTTATAAATGAATTATCCGATTTAAATCGTCGTTTTCTCAAGAGCTGTTACTGAGATTTGAACTCAGGACCTCTTCCTTACCAAGGAAGTGCTCTACCACTGAGCTATAACAGCGAGCTAGAGCGGAAAACGGGGCTCAAACCCGCGACCCCCAGCTTGGAAGGCTAGTGCTCTATCAACTGAGCTATTTCCGCAACACTGATTCCTCTTCAGGAAGTGGGTGGTGATGGATTCGAACCACCGAAGTCGAAAGACAACAGATTTACAGTCTGCCCCATTTGGCCGCTCTGGAAACCACCCTCAATGTTTTGCTCCTTCTCAGTTGCTTGGACTTTTTGCCCTTCCAGAGCCTCTTGTCGGATTCGAACCAACGACCCCGAGATTACAAATCACGTGCTCTGGCCAACTGAGCTAAAGAGGCTTACTCTAAGCATCCGCTAACCGATTTGGAGTCTTTTATATCGGAAAGCGGATGCAAAGGTACTACTTATTTTTGAATTACCAAAACTTTTCGTGCTTTTTTTTAATGATTTCTCAATTTTTCCTTGAATTTCTGCAGTTGAACGCGCATAGAGTCCACACAAAGGTCACAACTTTCCTCAAAAGTGTCACTAGTTTTCTCCGCAAAGAGCGTCGTGCCCGGCACCGTTACCGTCAGGCTGACTTGCTTGTTTTGCGCAGTAGCCGGCTTGACAACCTTGCACTGCACCTCTACCTTCTGAACATCTTCAAATGTTTTCTCCAACTTGGCGACCTTCTTTTCGATGAACGCCTCTAACTTCTCAGTAGCGTCGAAATGAATCGACTGAATCTTGATTTCCATAATTACCTCCTGTTTTAGTTTAGGGTAAATAATAAGGGTTAGGCCCGTGGATGGGCATTCTCGTATGCTTTCTTAAGCTGCTCAAACGTGGTATGGGTATATATTTCCGTCGTTGCCACGCTCTCGTGCCCAAGTAGTTTTTGTACATTCTCAAGTCCCGCACCGTTGTTCAGCATAGCCGTTGCAAACGAATGGCGGAGCACATGGGGCGACCGTTTCTTCTGCGTTGTCACCATCGACAGACAGTCGTGGACTATCCTTTCCACCTGGAATCTCGATATCCGCTCGCCCTTGTCATTCCGAATGAGCGCTTTGCTGTCCGCTCTCGCAGGTTGCTGTTCGCGAAGCTCCATATATTCGGCCAGCGTCTGTTCCAGTTCCTTGCCAAACGGAATGATGCGCTGTTTGTTCCTCTTGCCCGTCACCTTCAGCTGGTGAGCGGCAAAGTCGATATCCTGATCGTTCAGGGCAACAAGTTCCGCCAGTCGCATACCCGTCTCATAGAATAATATAATTATGGTACGCGCGCGTAAGCCACTATAGTCCTCTCCACACATCTGCGGAAGATCTATCAAACGGTTCATGTCGTCCTCACGCATAAAATAAGGCAGAGGCTTCTGGCGCTTCGGACCCTTCACAAGATGCGACGGGTCCCTGACGACCATTCCTCTGCTGAGAGCAAAACGAAAAAAGGAACGCACGGCACTCAAACGGTTATTTACCGTGGATGCCATGTCGCCTTTATCCATCAAACTCTCCATCCAGTCACGGATAATGTCCGAGTCTACCGACTCCCAAGAGAGCTGACTATCTCGATTTTTGAAGTACGCCTCGAAGTCTCTTAAAGACTGCTCGTAGTTGCACACCGTTAATTCAGAACGGTTTCGCTCGTAGCGCAGGTAGTTCAGAAAATCTTCTATCATCAGCATCGTTGCATCTTGTTTTCGGCAACGAAGTTACGAAAAAATCTTTAAACTACCAAATTTTTAAGCAACTTTTTTACTCTTCGGTAGCGCGCAGCTTCTGTACGTAAATTGCGTGTTCCATCTTCAGGCGCTTCAGTACAGAAGGTTTGTCGAATTGCTGACGTGAACGGAGTTCCTTAACAACACCAGTCTTTTCATACTTTCTCTTAAACTTCTTGAGGGCCTTTTCGATGTTCTCGCCTTCTTTTACGGGTACAATAATCATTTGCTTTTTTGATTTAAATTTTTTAATTGTTCGGGCACAGGTGCCACGAAAAGCGGGTGCAAAGTTACAACAATTTAACCAAACTGCCAAGTTTTTCGCTAACTTTTTCACTTTTTATGCATTACTTTTCTGTTTTCGTCATAAACAATCATAAAAGTGAGGGCAAAATCACGAATATTATCTGAAAAATGACTATCTTTGCCATCATATTTTATTATTCACAAAAACTATCTGATTATGAAAAAATTCATTGTAAGCCTTATGGCAATGATGGGCGTGCTGACCATTTCGGCACAGAGCATTTATGATTTCAAGGTAAAGGATGACGTAGGACAGGAGGTCTCGCTCTCTGATTACAAGGGCAAGGTGCTGCTAATTGTGAACACCGCCACGCGATGCGGATTCACGCCACAGTACAAGGAACTGGAGGCGCTGTATGAGAAATATTCGAAGGACGGCTTCGAGATTTTGGACTTCCCCTGCAACCAGTTCGGCCAGCAGGCTCCTGGCACGATTCAGGAGATTCATCAATTCTGCACGGTCAACTTCAACATCAACTTTCCACAGTTCGACAAGATTGAGGTGAACGGAGCCAACGAGCATCCGCTATACACTTTCTTGAAAGCACAGAAAGGCTTCGGAGGTTTCGACACGAACGACCAGCGAGGTAAGTTTATGGATGATATGCTCCGCAAGAAGGATGCCAACTACGATAAGAAAAGTGCGGACGAGTGTTGAAACGCTACGAACCAACGGATAAGTTGAGCGACATCGAGGCCGACATGCAGATGGAGGTCAATCCCGTGTTGAGCAACATCATGGCACGTCGCTCCATCCGCAAATATCTCGACAAGCCCGTGGAGCATGAGAAGTTAGAGACCATTGCCCTTGCTGGTATCAATGCACCCAGCGGCATGAACCGCCAGCCGTGGATTGTCCGCGTGGTGGAAGACCAGAAACTGATTGCCGATGTGAATCAGGCTGCTGGCAGAAGTCTGTTCTACGATGCACCTGCACTCATCTGTGTCTGCACGCCTGCTAATGGCAGGGGCGAACTCGATGCAGGACTGCTGGGCGAAAACATGATGCTGGCAGCACAGTCGATGGGATTAGGCACTTGTTGTCTCGGCGGTCCCGTGCGCTTCCTGCTGTCAAACGAGAAATGCAAGTTCTTCCTCGATCGTCTCGACATTCCCGCTGACTACAAACTGAACTACATCCTCGCCATCGGCTACCCCAACGAGCAGCCCGACGCCAAACCCCGCGATACATCGAAGGTGAAATACATTAAGTAAACTATGAAGATATATTATCAATGCTCCGACCTGCAGGAATGTAAGGCCGGAGCTTTTAGGATAATATGGTGACAATTACACCATGAAGTGATTCGCATAGATAACGGATCAAAACCACCTGTCGACCCTGTTGCGTGACGGTTTGCCATGCTGACCTCTGCCGTGTTGTCCTCGACGTGCTCGTTTCGAGAGCCGCTTCATGGCCTTGTGCTCCAACTCATAGACGCGCTCAATCTGCTTCTGAGTCAGGAACTGGCTGTAGCGCTTGTAGTACTTCTCACGCAGGTCGAGTATCTTCTGGCTGCGCTCCATGCGCTGTTTGATGGCCTGCTCGGCTTCGGCATCGGTCTGCGAATCCATGTCGTGCTTTTTCAGTCGAGGCCCCAATGCCCATACTTCTTTCTGGTAATCAAGCCAGGTGGCGAGGAACTTCTGTGTGGTCTGCTCGTCAAACGCCAACTCGTGGGCGATATACTTGCCCTGCTTCTCGGCCAACTGCTCGCGGGTCACACGCTGTTTGTTACTCTGGTTGTTGTCTTGTGCCTGTACGGCGGTGGTGCACACGGCCATCATTATGGCGCAGAGTGCGATTTTTACGATATTCTTCATTGTTTTTGTGTTGATAAGTTAATAATCCATTTCTTCATTCTCTATCATAAAGACGTCTTCTTCATATACTTCCATCAGGAACTCCTGATCCTCAGGGCTGAGGTTGTTGTAGGCCAGTTCCACGTTTGCGAAACTGTCTTCGGTCGTGGTCGTGTCGTTTGGCATATTCTTTGTGACGACAAAGAACAATGTAACAGCAGCGGCAGCGGCGAGGAGAATACGGATAGTCATCTTCACGGTGCGAGCCTTTTGCTTCGGCTTTTCTGTGGCAATATTGCCAGCCGTTACCTCAGCCATCACGTTCTGCTCCAACTGGTCGAAGAACCCGTCAGGCACATTGTAAGGCATCCGTTTGCCTACCTGTTCAAAATTAAACTGCTTGTCCATATCCTTAATCATTATTATTCATGTATGCGATAATTTTCTCTTTGGCGATGTTGTAGCTCACCTTCATGCTGGCTGCCGTTGAGCCTGCCACTTCAGCTATCTCTTCGTATGACATTTCATCGTAATAGCGCAGGTTGAAGGCCAATTGCTGCTTAGCGGGCAGATGCAGGATAGCCTGCTGTAGCTTCATCGTGATAGTGTCGCTACTGTCGAAGTGCCCATCGGCTTTCGTACCCAACATATCTGCAGTCACCTCATCGAGCGAGAGCATCATGTCGCCCCCTTTGTCTACCCAACAGTCGCAAAGCCTCGTTGGTGGCTATGCGGAATATCCAGGCCTTAAAGCTGTTTGCCTCGTTGTACTGCTGGAAGTTGCGGAAAATACGCACGAATGCTTCCTGTGCAGCATCCTGGGCATCGGCATGACTCACCACCAGTCGGCGGATATGCCAATACACTGGCTCCTTGTAACTTGCCATCAGCAGTCGGAATCCTTTTTCCGCATCCTGCCGCATTGCTTGTATTATTTCCTTGTCGGTAACCATTTTTCTGATTGCTGTCTATGTATATGACCCTGAAATAGGAAGAAAGTAAAATTCTCAATCAGAAAAAATATTAGATCCCAAGGCTCCATACGTAACTGTCAGCATGACCAGACCTGATGGTAGTCCATACGGATTGCCCCTTTTAGCAAGACTTTTATTTAAACGTCGAAGGTGATTTGGACACAGAATCAAGCAAAACCAATCTAAAATGTTCGGCCATTTTTCTCCGTAGTTTCATCCTCATCTCTCAATGCCGAGGTGAGTTTCACTTTAACCATAAACTCCACTTGCTTGTATTCTGGAGCCGGGTTCCCAGCCTCTGCCACAATAGAGGTTACGAATGAAATCGTCAAAGAGGTCGCCCAGCGCATGGGAACCACAGAAGGCAACATCTTGGGTATAATGCTCAGCCTCGGAGCCGTTATCAACGATCATCTGCGCCGAGGCGACAAGGTGCGCCTGAGAAACTGGGGCATGATGAAACTGGAGATAGAGAGCTACAAGGGCAAGCCCGAACTCTATCAGGACATTGAGTACGTAAAGGTGAAGTAGAAGAAAACTACAATCTGAATCTGCGCCAGAGCCATCGTGGAATCCTGCGCCAAAAGGCCGTCAGCACACGGTATTTCCAGTCGATAACACAGATGTGCTTTTTGTGGTCGATGGCATATACTATTTCCTTTGCTACCTCGCCAGGCTGCAACATCATAGGATAATGATAGTCACCACTGAGTAAGGCTGTATCAACAAACCCTGGGCGTATGTCTGTAAAGCGAATGTTCAGCCCACGGCTCAAGGCTTGCTGTTCGAGCGCCTGCAGGTAGACGTTCTGCATGGCTTTCGTGGCAGAATAGGACGGTGCAGGACCAAGCCCCTTTGTTCCGGCAATGGATGTGATTGCCGCTATGTGTCCCCCTCCGTGACTTGCGAAGTACCTGTATGCCTCACCTATCATTCTCGTAAAGCCCACGCCGTTGGTCTCAATCGTAGCCAGTTCAATGTCCTCGTTCAATTCCCTATTCTGCTTGCCAATGCCCGAGGCATAGAAGAACAATTCCATTCCTCCCATCTTTCCGATAAGTCGCTGGAGTGCATCGGTTGCCTCATCTGTCGTTACGTCAATCCGTTCTACGGCAGTGGCACCAATGTCTTGCAGCAGTTCCACACGCCGTGCAGCAACACCTACCATCCAGCCTTGTTCCACCAGAAGTTTTGCAACCTCCAGTCCAATACCAGACGATGCTCCTATTACTATTGCTATCTTCCCTTGTTGCATCATTCAGAATATATAAAAATCTCACTTTTCAAAGAAGCCCCTGTACGATAAGCGTGTTCTACAGACTGAAATAGACCTTTCTAAGTCAGCGGACGGGTGGCGGCGTAGAGCCATTGGCGGTCGGAGGCGTCGAGATGGGGCGAGAGGCGGTCGAAGACCATTTGGTGGTAGTCGTTGAGCCATGTGCGCTCGTTGTCGGTGAGCAGTGTGACGTCAACGGGTGTGGTGTCGATGGGACAGAGCGTGAGCGTCTCGAACTGGAGGAAACGTCCGAATTCGGTTTCCATATACTGTTGGACAAGCAGGACATTCTCGATGCGGACACCAAAACGGTCCTCGAGATAGATGCCCGGCTCGTCGGTGATGGTCATACCGGCATGAAGGGGTGCAGGGCGGTATTCCATGCGAATCTGATGAGGGCCTTCGTGGACGTTCAGGTAGGAACCGACGCCGTGACCTGTGCCATGCAGGAAATTGAGTCCGCTTTTCCACAGTCCTCTGCGGGCAACGGCGTCGAGCTGAGTGCCGCTGGCACCATCAGGGAACTTGAGCATCTGCAACTGGATATGACCTTTCAGCACGAGGGTGTAGATGCGACGCTGTTCGTCGGTGACGGGTCCGAGGGCAATGGTGCGCGTGATGTCCGTCGTGCCGTCTATATACTGTGCTCCACTATCGAGCAACAGCAGACCTTCGGGTTTCAGCGGGACGTCCGTCGCAGGCGTCGCCTCGTAATGCACGATGGCTCCATGAGCCTGATAGCCCGCAATGGTGTCGAACGAAAGGCCCTGATACAAAGGCTGCTCGGCACGCAGGGCGGTGAGTTTCTGGTCGACACTCATCTCCGTCTGACCGCCAGCCTCGACGGCAGGTTTCAGCCACCGCAGGAACCGCACGAGGGCCACTCCGTCGCGAATCATGGCTTGCCGAAAGCCACGCTGTTCGGCATCGTTCTTGACGGCCTTCATCATCGGCACAGGCGACGACTCCCTGATAACCTCGTTGGTCTGAATGGCCTGCATCAGGGTGTGGCTTACCTCGTCGGGGTCGGCCAGGATGTTGTATTCGGGATAACGCCTAAGTCCTTCAGCGACAGCGGTATAAGGAGCCGTGGCAACGCCGCTGGCCGTCAGATGCTGACGTGCCTCAGCAGTAAGCTTTTCCTCGTGTACGAAAAGCGTTGCCGACTGCGTGCTGATGAGCAGATAGCTAATGAAGACGGGATTGCAATGAACGTCGCTACCACGAAGATTGAGCGTCCAGGCTATATCGTCCAACGAAGCCATAAGCATGCCGTCAGCATGTTGCTCGCGCAAAGCCTTTCGAATGCGGGTAAGTTTTGATACCGTATCCTCTCCAGCATATTCTATAGGCTGTGGAACAATGGGGCGCATGGGCAGTGGCGGACGATTGGTCCAGATGCGTTGCAGGGGGTCGAAATTGGTGCGCAGGGTGAGTCCGCCGTGCTGGCGCAGTTCGGTAATCTGTTGCTGAACGGCGTTGGCCGTGCTATTCATTCCGTAGAGCCCCACCTCTTTGTCGCGCTCGTCAGCCAACTGCTTGCCCAGCCATTCGGCAATGGTGGGTGTACCCTCTACTTTCTCTCGCATCAGCTGGTATTCGGTGCCCTCCAATTGCTGGGCAGCAGCAATGAAATAGCGTGAGTCCGTCCATAGCGCCGCAGCATGGAGCGTTACCACTGCCGTTCCTGCCGAGCCGTTGAAGCCACTGATCCACTCGCGGCCTTTCCAATGGTCAGCCGTGTATTCACTATTGTGTGGGTCGGTGCTGGGAAAAATGAATGCACCGAGGTGTTCGCGTCGCATTTCTTCGCGCAGAGCGTCTAATCTTTGGGCGATTTTTTCCATTAAATATTGACCATTAACCATTGACCATTAAATTAGATATTGAATGTTTTGAGTGCAAATTTACGAAAAAAAACAATAATTTGTGATATTTCGCGTTATTAATTACGTGTTTGGACGTAAAATAGCGCTTCTGAGCCTGTTGTTGTTGATGCTGACAAGAGCTTTGGCACAACAGGACGTTTCCTTCGCTCACTATTGGGCGTTGGAATCGTCGTTTAACCCTGCTGCCGTTGGTAAACAGCAGTTGATAAACGTGACGGGAGCCTACGCCATGAGTATGGCAGGATTTGAAAACAACCCCAAGACGATGTATATAGCAGGCGACATGCCTATCTATCTGCTGAACGGCTATCATGGCGTGGGCCTGCAACTGATGAGCGACGACATCGGACTGTTCAAGCACCAGCGCCTGACGGCCCAGTATGCCTATAAGTGCCAGATGCTTGGAGGTACGCTGAGCATTGGCATTCAGGCTGGTATGCTGAACGAGAAATTCAAGGGCAGCGGACTGGATCTGGAAGAGACCGACGATCCTGCGTTTACCAAGACTGATGAGACGGGAAATGCGCTGGATATGGCCGCCGGACTCTATTATCAGCACCGTCAGTGGTATGCCGGAGTGTCGGTGTTACATGCCACTGCTCCATCGATAGAATTGGGTACTCGGTCAATAATTGATATAGCAAGAACATATTATTTGACCGGCGGATACAATATTCGGCTGCATAATCCGTTTATAACAATACACCCATCTGTGTTAGCGCGTACTGACGGGACGGCTTACAGAGTGGATGTGACGACGCGTGTGAAGTACAGCTACGAGAAGCGTATGTTGTATGCAGGAGTGGCCTACAGCCCGACAAATTCGGTGACGGCGCTCATTGGCGGAATCTTTCACGGCGTCTGTCTTGGCTACAGCTACGAGGCCTACACGTCGGCTCTTAGTTTCAAACATGGAAGTCATGAGCTGTTCGTGGGTTATCAGACGGAGCTGAACCTCGTGAAGAAGGGTCGTAACAGACACCAGAGCGTGAGGATACTATAATTGACAATTGATAATTGAGAATTGACAATTGAGAATTGAAAGAACAGATAAAAACGAAGATATGAAAAAAGGTATAATCATGATGCTTTCTGCCGTGATGGTGGTAGTGATGACAGGCTGTTTCGGCAGCAAGGCGTCGTTAGCATCGGGCGGTGAAGTGACAGGAACAAGTGGCCGTGCATTTACGGAGCCAACGCCTCATGGCATGACGCTCATCAAGCGTGGTCATCTGAAAATGGGTATCGACAAGCAGGACTCGTTGTGGGGTAAGCAAACGCCTATCCGTGACATTTCTGTAGAGGGTTTCTGGATGGACGAGCATGAAGTGACGAACTCCATGTATCGCCAGTTTGTGAATTATGTGCGTGACTCCATTCTGCGTGAGCGTCTAGCAGACCCCGCCTATGGTGGTGACGAGAGCTACAAGATCGAGGAAGACAAGAACGGTGACCCCGTGCCGCCTCATCTGAACTGGAAGAAGGCTCTGCCACGCAAACCCAACGAGGACGAGCAGCGCGCCTTCGAGAGCCTGTATGTGACCAATCCCGCGACGGGTGAGAAAGCGCTCGACTGGCGCCAGATGAACTACCGTTACGAGATTTACAACTATACGGAGGCTGCCAAGCGTAAGTATCGTCCTAACTTCGAGGAGCGTGTGTTGAATACCGATATGCGTCCTACAGGCAACGAACAGGTATGGATTTCGAAGGATACGGCCTATATCAACGACGAAGGTCAGATCGTGCGCGAGACCATCAACCGTCAGTATACGGGTCCCTGGGACTTCCTTAACACGTACATTGTTAATATATATCCCGATACGACCTGTTGGGTGAACGACTTCCCCAATGCTGAGAATGAGTCATACATGCGTTACTATTTCAGCAATGCAGCCTATAACGACTATCCTGTAGTGGGTGTGACTTGGGAACAGGCCAATGCTTTCTGTGCCTGGCGTACGGAATACCTGTTGCGCGGACTGGGTCCTGCTGCCCGTTTCGTACAACGCTACCGTCTGCCGACAGAGGCAGAGTGGGAATATGCCGCACGAGGCAAGGACCAGACGGAATTCCCCTGGGAGAACGAGGACGTGATGAACGGCAACGGCTGTTTCTATGCCAACTTCAAGCCCGATAACGGCAACTATACCAAGGACGGTAACCTGATTACCAGTCGTGTGGGTATCTATTCGTCGAACTCGAACGGACTGTACGATATGGCAGGTAACGTGGCCGAGTGGTGCTCGACTATCTATACGGAGGCTGGTGTGGAATCGATGAACGACATCAATCCCCAGCTCAGGTATAATGCCGCCAAGGAAGACCCCTATCGCCTGAAGAAGAAGAGCGTTAGAGGCGGTTCGTGGAAGGATCCCGAGAGCTATATCCGTTCGGCTTGGCGTACGTATGAGTATCAGAACCAGCCCCGCTCGTACATCGGATTCCGTTGTGTGCGCTCGTTGGCCAATACCACCAGTGATAAGATTAAAGTAAAGAAAGGTAAGTAATCATGACTACATACAGCAAACTGAATATCGTCTACCGCTTACAGAAGTGGATGGACAGCGTGCCAGGACAGACGTTCCTGAACTACGCCTATAGCTGGGGTGCCTCTATCGTTATTCTGGGTACACTCTTCAAACTGACCCACCTGCCAGGAGCGAACTTCTTCCTGTTCCTGGGTATGGGTACCGAGGTGTTTGTGTTCTTTATCTCGGCCTTCGACCGTCCATTCGACAAGACGACAGACGGTATGAATCTCGACTTGCACGTAGCCGAGGAGGGCGAAGAGACAGAGGTAGTAGGTGCAACAGTTGCTCCTGCCGTTGCTGGCGGAGGCACGGTCATCATCAATGGTGGCGGTGCTGTCGGCGGTGTCGTAGGCAATGGAGAAGAGGCTGCCCGTTGGGAGGGTGGTCCCGTCAGCGAGGGAACCGCTGACCACGCTGAAGGCGGAGCTATCAGCTTTGCCGGTGGAGGTGCAGTTGCCGGAGGCGGTGTCGTTGGCGGTGTTGTTGCTCCCCAGCAGCCGGAAGTACAGCCAATGGGTGAAGAACTGAAGGAGGCTACCTCAAATTATATTGATGAGTTGAACCGTCTGACGGAGATGCTGACGCAGGTTTCCGAACAGAGCAAGCGCCTGACACGCGACTCTGAAGAGATGGAGAACCTGAACCGTACGCTGACAGGTATCAGCCGAGTCTATGAGATGCAGTTGAAGAGTGCCTCGGCACAGATCAGTACCATCGACGAAATCAACGAGCAGACCAAACACATGGCTGAGCAGATTCAGGAACTCAACAAGATTTACGCCCGCATGATTGAGGCTATGCAGATAAGAGCTAATATTTAATCGGAATAACGGATTACGGAATACCGGAATAACGAAAAATAATTATGGCAATTAAGAAAAGACCCGTTTCACCACGTCAGAAGATGATTAACCTGATGTACGTCGTACTGATGGCTATGCTGGCGTTGAACGTCTCGAATGAGGTGCTCAACGGCTTCTCGCTGGTGGAGGAAAGTCTGAAACGTACCACCATCAATGCCACGAAGGAGAATCTGGCCATCTACGACGACTTTGCCGTGCAGATGAAGAAGAATCCCCAGAAGGTGAAGCAGTGGTATGATAAGTCGCAAAAGGTGAAGCAGATGAGCGACAAGCTCTATGACCTTGCCGACGAACTGAAACTGGCTATTGTCCGCGAAGCCGACGGTAACGATGGTGACGTGAGGAATATCCGTAACAAAGAAGACTTGGAAGCAGCTACCCAGGTGATGCTGGCTCCCGGTCGTGGTCGCGGCAAGGAACTGTTCGACGCCATCAACAACTACCGTAATGAGATGCTGAAGATGGCAACGGACTATCACCAGAAGAAAGCTATCGCTTCAAACCTGACGACAGACATTCCCAAGGAAGTGCAAACAGACGTTGCTGAGCAAGTTGCAGAACGACGTGCGCTATGCAGAGGGAATGATTCTACATACGCTGGTGTCGAACATCGACGTGAAGGATATCCGTGTGAATGCACTGAATGCCTTTGTCATTCCCAATTCGCAGACTATCGTTCGTGGCGATAAGTTCTCGGCAAAGATTGTAATGGCAGCTGTCGATACCACGCAACAGCCTCAGATATTCATCGGAGGCAAGGAAGTGAATCTGCCAGATGGTCTTTATGAGACGGTGACTGGACGTACCGGTGACTTCACGCTCTCGGGATATATCCAGGTGGAGAATGGTAACGGCGAACTCATCAAACGCAACTTCGAACAGAAATATACGGTGGTTGACCCCTCGGCAACGGTTAGTGCCGACTTGATGAACGTACTTTATGCAGGTTATAACAACCCACTGAGCGTCAGTGTGCCTGGTGTTCCCCTCAACAAGGTGCAGGCCACGATGAGTGGTGGTACGTTGCAACCCGTAGGTCCAGGCCGATATATTGCCCGTCCGACGGCTGTCGGTCAGAATGTGACCATCACCGTGACGTCGACCAATACGGGACGTGCGCAACAGATGGGTCAGTTTATGTTCCGTGTACGCCGTCTGCCCGACCCCACGCCGTATATTGCTATGAAGGACGACTCCGGCAGTCCTGTACGCTATAAGGGTGGCGGACTGTCGAAGCAGCAACTGATGAGTGTCGACGGTATTGGTGCAGCCATTGATGACGGCATTCTCGATATTGCCTTTAAGGTGCAGAGTTTCGAGACGGTATTCTTCGACAACATGGGTAATGCCGTGCCGATGGTTTCTGATGGTGCCAGCTTCTCGGCTCGTCAGAAGGATACTTTCCGCAAGTTGCAACGCAACAAGCGATTCTACATCACACGTGTCAATGCGATTGGTCCTGACGGCATATCCCGTAAGTTGACCACTTCGATGGAGGTTATTGTAAAATAGTATAGAGTTAACAGATAAGAGATAATAGATATATGAAAAGAGTATTGTTCTTATTGATGATAACGCTGGTGGCTGGTGCAGTAAGTGCTCAGCCTAAGGCTCGTCGACAGCAACAACAGCAGCAGAAAGCCCAGCAACAGAAGCAGCAGGCACAGCCGGCGCAGAGTCAGGGAATGTCGATGCGTGCTCGTTTGTCGTTTCCGACTGCTGTGGAAATGCCCGAGAATGTCGTATGGCGTCGTGACATCTATCGTGAGATTGACCTCAACGATGATGCCAATGCAGGTCTCTACTATCCCGTAGAACCTATCGACAAACAGCTAAACCTGTTTACCTATGTCTTCAAACTGGCGCTGAATGGCTACATCCCCGTCTATGAATACCGTTTGGACGGTAATGAGGTGTTTACCGATTCTGCCAAGGTTCAGATGAAGACCGTGTTGGACAACTATCACATCTTCTATGAAGAGCGTGACGGCAAGGTGCGTGTCGACAACAGCGATATTCCCTCGGCAGAGGTAAAGATGTACTACCTGAAAGAGAGTGCTTATTTCGATGATGCCAACTCGACGTTCCACCGTAAGGTACAGGCCGTGTGTCCAGTAATGATACGTGAGGACGACTTTGGCGGTGAGGCTTCGAAATATCCGCTGTTCTGGGTGAAGTACTCCGATTTGGAACCGTTCCTGAGTCGTCAGACGGTGATGACCTCGAATCTGAACAATGCCGCCACCATGTCGATGGAGGATTATTTCACGATGAATCGTTATTTGGGTAAGATTTACAAGACCAACAATATGCTTGGTAAGACGTTAGCACAATACTGTCCGAACGATTCTGCTTTGGCCAAAGAGCAAAAGAAGATTGAGGCCGAACTGAAGGCCTTCGAACAGAACATCTTCGGTGACCAGCACAAGAAGGACTCGCTGGATTCCATTGCCAAGCTCGACCCCCGTCAGTTGAAGGCTGCCAAGAAGTCGAAGAGTGGCAAAACGGGTAGTTCGTCGTCAGCAAAAGTAAAGAGCAGTAAACCCAAGAAGAGCAGCACTTCGTCTTCAGGTTCTGCCCGAATGAGTGTGCGCCGCCAGAGACACTAAGAAGTTGAGAAGTGAAAAAACTGGCATAATTATTGTTTATTTCAGATAAATTGTGTAATTTTGCCAGCGAATACACAATCGAATCATTTAAAAAGGAAATTATGAAGAAGTTTTTTACTATCATGCTGATGGCAGTGGCTATGGCCATGCCGTCAAAAGCACAGACTCAGTTTGGTTTGAAAGGCGGTCTGAACCTGACAAATATCTCTGACTTCTCTTTTAGTGCAGCAGGCGTAGACAATGCCGTTAAGAACAAGGCGGGCTTTTTTATCGGTCCGACAGTGAAATTCACGTTGCCTGTTGTTGGTTTAGGCATTGATGCTTCTGCTTTGTACGATCAGCGTGAGGGTAAAGTTGAAGGTGATGGAGGAGAGGATATGACTCTTAAGTCTCAGTCCATCCAGATTCCCATCAATGTACGCTTTGGCTTTGGTTTGGGCGAAACCGCAAGCATATTTATTTTTGCCGGTCCTCAGTTTGGTTTCAACGTTGGCGACAAGAATAAAACATGGACAGACTACAAAAACAATGCTTGCGAATGGACTCTCAAGAGTTCTACCTTCAGTGCGAATGTTGGTCTGGGTGTAATGCTGTTAAAGCATCTACAGTTTACCGCCAACTATAACATTGCTTTTGGCAAGACTGGTGAGGTTGATGTAAAGAGTGCTGCCGAGACCACTTGGAAGACGGTTACTGGTGCTAAAGCCAACGCCTGGCAGATCGCTCTGGCATACTATTTCTGATTCAATTCACACAAGCAATAATTGGTGCCTCCGACAATTTATGGTTGTCGGGGGTTCTTTTTTTATGATTATTAACCTTAAATGATGACAACACGTATTTTTGAACGTCTTATAAACAACTATTAATAGTTCAAGCTAACAAATGAGTGAATTAAGGTTAAGAAGATGTCTCTTGGTGGGCATTGTTGTAGTGTTAGTCGCACTGCCGATTGGTGTGTGTGCCCAACAACAGCAGCAATACCGCGTGGCCGCTTGCGACTGGATGATGCTGAAGCGCCAGAAATTGGGAGAATTCCAACTTGCCAAGGACATCAATGCCGATGGTGTGGAGGTCGATATGGGTCCGCTGGGAAAGCGAGTGCTGTTCGACAACAAATTGCGCGAACCGGCGTTCCAGCAATTATTCCGACGGACGGCCGACTCGCTGGGCATAGCGGTGCCCTCGATAGCGATGTCCGGATTCTTCGCACAGAGTTTCCTCGAGCGAGAGAACTACAAAGATCTGATAGTCGATTGCCTGAACACAATGGATGTCATGGGTGCTCATGTGGCTTTCCTGCCTTTAGGCGGCAGTGGAAACGATTGGAAACAGCCTGGTGAAGCCCGTCAGGAGATGGTTCGCCGACTACATGAAGTTGGGGAGATGGCTCTTGCGGGAAACAAGGTCATTGCCATTCGTACCCAACAGAATGCTCGCGCGGACCTCGCTTTATTAAAGGAGGTCAACAGCAAGGGCATTAAGATTTACTACAACCTGCAGGATGCCGTCGATCAAGGATTGTGTCCCTGCAAGGAACTGAAGACGCTGGGAGTTGAGAATATCGCGCAGATTCATGCTTCGCTGACCGATAGCGTGACGCTCGACAAAGACCCACGTATTGACCTGCACAAGGTGAAGAGGACGCTCGACAAGATGAAATGGAACGGGTGGCTCGTCGTGGAGCGTTCGCGTAATGCCAACGACGTCCGTAATGTCCGAGGCAACTTCGGCACCAACGTTGCCTACTTAAAAGAGATATTTCAAAAACTAATCAAATAAGTCAAACTAAATGAAGGATTT
>CADCDY010000091.1 GCA_902800245.1 uncultured Prevotellaceae bacterium | reverse complement strand
TCAGTCCACCGGCGACTTCACCCGCGAGGAGCTGAAGAAGGACGTGAAGTTCAGCTTCACCGACAAGACCAAGGATGCCATTGCCGCAGCCAAGGGCGAAACCAACGGAACCACGGGCGGCGGTAGTTCGAACACGAATCCCACGAACGGTGGCGGCGACAACGGCGGCGGCGACAATGGTGGCGGCGAAAGCGGCGCAGACCAGAACTGATGAAGCAGCGAGAGCAGAACGAAGCTCGCTTCGATTCTGCCGAGTCGCGACATCAGTCGACTGAAAGTCAACTAGTCAAAGAGCGCCCCTCGGGGCGACTCTTTGGAATTATCTGAAAAAATGATAACGGAGAAATAAAAAAAGGTGGGCTGATGTTTGGTCAGTCCACTTTTTTTTCGTATCTTTGCCGTCAGAAACTATAACACATATAATAATATGGACGTAAAACAAGCAAAACAGACCATCGAGGCCGGTAAGGCCATCTTGGGAATCGAGTTCGGTTCCACACGTATCAAGGCCGTGCTCATCGACCAGGAGAATAAACCTATTGCCCAGGGCTCTTTCGAGTGGGAGAACCAGTTGGTGGACGGACTGTGGACGTATAGCATCGACATTATCTGGAAGGGCTTGCAGGACTGCTATGCCGACCTGCGCAAGGACGTGAAGTCACAGTACGACTGCGAGATAGAACAGCTGGCGGGCATCGGTTTTTCGGCCATGATGCACGGATACATGGCATTCAATGCCGACGAGCAGATTCTTGTTCCGTTCCGCACGTGGCGTAACACGAACACGGGCAAGGCAGCGGCCGAGCTGTCGAAGCTGTTCAACTATAACATCCCCCTGCGTTGGAGCATCTCGCACCTGTATCAGTGCATACTGGACAACGAGCCGCACGTGAAGGACATCAAATATCTGACCACGCTGGCAGGCTATATCCACTGGCAGCTGACGGGTGAATTCGTGCTGGGCGTAGGCGATGCATCGGGTATGATTCCCGTTGACCCCGCCACGAAGACGTACGACGCCGAGATGGTGAAGAAGTTCGACGCCATCCTTGCGTCTAAGGGTTTGCCCTACAAGCTGTTAGACATCCTGCCGAAGTCGCTGAGTGCCGGCGAGAATGCCGGAAAGCTGACGGAAGCCGGCGTGAAGAAGCTGGACGTGAGCGGAACGCTGAAGGCCGGTGTGCCTGTATGTCCTCCTGAGGGCGATGCCGGTACGGGTATGGTGGCCACGAACGCCGTGAAGCAGCGCACGGGTAACGTCAGCGCAGGAACGTCGTCGTTCTCGATGATTGTGCTGGAGAAGCCGCTGTCGAAGCCTTACGAGATGATTGACATGGTGACGACGCCGGACGGAAGTCTCGTGGCTATGGTGCATTGCAACAACTGTACGTCGGACATCAACGCGTGGGTAGGACTGTTCAAGGAGTACCAGCAGTTGTTAGGTGTTCCCGTGGATATGAACCAGCTCTACGGCAAGCTGTTCAACGAGGCACTGAAGGGTGATACCGACTGCGGCGGACTGATGGCCTACAACTACGTCAGTGGTGAGCCTGTCACGGGACTGGCCGAAGGTCGTCCGATGTTCGTGCGTTCGGCTAACGACAAGTTCAACCTCGCCAACTTTATGCGCAGCCACCTCTACGGAGCCATCGGCGTGCTGAAGATTGGTAACGACATCCTGCTGAAGGAAGAGAAGATCAAGGTGGACCGCATCACTGGTCACGGCGGATACTTCAAGACTGCCGGCGTTGGTCAGCGCATGCTGGCTGCCGCCCTGAACTCGCCCATCAGCGTGATGGAAACGGCAGGCGAAGGTGGTGCATGGGGTATCGCCCTGCTGGCCGGATACCTTATTAATAATAATGGTAAGTCGCTGGCCGACTATCTGGAGCAGGTAGTGTTTGCAGGCAACAAGGGTACGTCAGTAGCCCCCACCGCCGAGGATGTGGCCGGTTTCGAGAAGTATATTGAGAACTACAAGCGCTGTCTGCCCATCGAGCAGGCCGCTGTAGACCACAAATAAGAAAAATGGGGGGCGTGCCGGTTCGATCGGGATACTCATCAAATTACATTGAAAACTGAGCTGACTTCTCCTGTCGATGGCGGGCCACAATGAAAGCCGCAAGGCCGGTGGATTACAAAGACGGAGAGCACTCGAATCTTTTAACAAAGGAGTTTTCATCACATCACCGGGCGTCCCCCTTCTTTAATTGACAATTGAGAATTGACAATTGAGAATTGATAATTGAAAATTAAGAGTTGTGTTTTCAGGAATTATTGAGGAATTTGCTACGATTGTAGCCATCAGGAAAGACAAGGAGAATATCGATTTCACATTGCGCTGTTCGTTTGTCGACGAGTTGGGCATTGACCAGAGCGTCGCTCATAACGGCGTGTGTCTGACGGTAGTAAAGATAGAGAACGGCACGTACACGGTAACGGCCATGAAGGAGACGCTGGACCGTTCGAACCTCGGACTGCTCGCGGTTGGCGACAAGGTGAACGTAGAGCGTTCGATGCTGATGAACGGCCGATTGGACGGTCACATCGTGCAAGGTCACGTGGACGAGACGGCGCGTTGCACGGCAGTAGAGGACGCCGGTGGCAGCACGTATTTCACCTTCGAATACAAGCAGGACCTGGAAATGGCGCGCAACGGATACTTTACCGTAGACAAGGGTTCGGTGACGGTGAACGGCGTGTCGCTGACAGTGTGTAACCCCACGCAGAACACGTTCCAGGTAGCCATTATCCCCTATACCTTCGAACACACGAACTTCTGTGACATCAAGGTGGGTAGCGTGGTGAATCTGGAGTTTGACATCATCGGTAAATACATTGCCCGCCTGCAACAGCTGAAATAAAACGCCCCTACCCGCTCGCCCGTGACCAGAAAAGAACGCTACAAGCAAGTATTGGACTACTTCCGCAAGGAGATGCCCGTGGTTGATACCGAACTGGAGTTCGGTAGTGTGTTCCAATTGCTGGTTGCAGTCATACTGAGTGCACAGTGTACCGACAAGCGCATCAATCAGGTGACACCGGAGTTGTTTCGCCATTACCCCGACGCGCGGACAATGGCGCAGGCAGAGGTGGACGACGTGCTGGAACTCATCAAGAGCGTGTCGTATCCGAACTCGAAGGCCGACCATCTGGTGAAGATGGCGCGGATGCTGACGGAACGACACAACGGTGAAGTGCCTGCGGACATGAACCTGTTGCTGGACTTGCCGGGCGTAGGACGCAAGACGGCTAACGTCATCCAAAGCGTGGCCTTCGGTAAGTCGACAATGGCGGTAGACACCCATGTGTTCCGCGTGAGTCACCGTCTGGGACTGGTCGCAGAGAAGGACGACACGCCCTACAAGGTGGAACGCGCGCTGACAAAAAATATACCCGAGGAAGATATTCCCCGGGCACACCATTGGTTGTTATTGCATGGACGTTATGTCTGTACGTCGCGCAAACCGCATTGTGAACGTTGTGGGCTTAGCGACGTTTGCCCCACTGCTTACCACCACCGTTGAAGGGACCATTAGGACGTCCTCCCTGTTGGAACCCGTGCTGGAACCCATGCTGGAAGCCCTTCATCATGTTACGATGGAAATCGTTTTCGGCCTTCATGGCGTCGAAAACCTTGCTGGCAGGAACGACCTTCATCATTTTCTTGTGATAAGTCTGATCCAACTGCTTCAGTTCGATGTTGGCCTTATCGTAGTTGGCAATAGCCTCGGCACATTTCGCATCGCCTGAAGGTTTGTCCTTTTTGTACATGCGGGCATAGATGGCACGTTGCTTCGCCTGCATCTCACGCAACAGGGGAAAGTATCTGGCAGCCTCCTGCTGGTCGAAATGTGCCTCACGCGTGATGTACGCCTCAAGGTCGGCCTGGAATTTCTCGGGCGAGAACTTCTTCTGTTCCTGAGCGCTCACCGAAATGACCATCATCAGGCAGAACAGAATGGTAGTTAAACGTTTCATACTTTTCATTTTAAAAATCATTGTCAGCCAGATATGCGTAGATTTCCGCATTGTCAAGCATCGCATAGTCGGCATACTCGTCAATATACTGGCTCTCGGTGTTGGCCGCAGAGGCATTGACAGAAGTGTTGACATCGGCATTGGCAAGCGTCTGGTCCTCTGTTGTCTGATGGAAATAGAAAGCTACCCCCATAAAGACAGCGGCCACCATACAGGCTGCGGCATACATCCAAGGACGCAAGGCCACCAAGCGGCTCTTGGGACGAGAGGATGACAGCGAGACATGTTCTGCCGTCTGTTCACGCTCAGGTAACTGAGACATCACGCGTTCGGTCAGTTGGTCGAAATAACCATCTGGAACTCGGAAGGGATTAACCTGTCCGAAACGCTCTTTTATTTCCTTTTCTTCGTAGTTCATTTCTTTTCTTTTTTTTATATGACGAAACACGTTGTGAAAAGTTTAATCACGACGCTTAAAAAATTCAGAAATCTTTTTGACGGCAATGTGATAGGAGGCTTTCAGCGCTCCCTCGGAGGTATTCAAGAGTTTGCTGATGTCGCTGTATTTCATGTCGTCGAAATAACGCAGATTGAAGACGGTGCGCTGGACATCCGGTAACGTACTGATAGCCTCCTGCAACATGGCTTGCGTCTCGTCACCGTCGAAATAATTGTCGGCAACGAGCATGTTGGCAACGCCACTGTCCACGTCGTCGGTATATTGCAGCGTCATGTTCTTCTGCTTGCGCAGGAAGTCGATGCTCTCGTTGACGGCAATGCGGTAGAGCCACGTGGAGAGACGCGATTCCTGATGGAAATCGTCCAAATGGGTCCACGCCTTGATGAACACGTTTTGCAACACGTCGTCGGCATCCTCATGGGTAAGCACCATACGACGGATCTGCCAGTAGAGCTGTTCGCTATAAGCGCGCACGACACGTTCGAAGGCCTTACGCTGCGTTTGGGGGTCGGACAACTGTTCGACCAATTGTTGTTCTTCCTGTTTGGTCATGATACGAAAGCTTTCAATTGGTTCCACATCACTTTATCGTAGCCATAGACATCGGGCCAAGTCTGTAAGACGCCATTCTCGTCAGGCCAAAGGGTATAATATATAATATAAAGAGGTACGCGAGGCGATACGGGGACGTAGCCGATGATTTTGTTGCGCGTATCCTGGTCGGGATGCGCGTTCAGCCATTCAGTACCCTGTTCCGTCTCAGCTGACAGTCCCATCGCAATGCGGATGCGGTCAAGCAGCCATTCATCAGGGCTGTCGAGCACAAAGCGCGCCAGTTCAAAAGGTTCCGCCACACGTACACAACCATGCGACATAGCACGGGAAGCGCGCTGGAAGGCACTGGGGTTGGACGTGTCGTGGAGATATACGGAGAAATTATTCTTAAAGCGGAAGACGATACGTCCCAACGAGTTGCCTGCCCCACCCTTCTGGGCTACGCGATAGTTGCCGCTGAGTAATTGCTGACGCGACACATGACGGGCGTCGAGAGTTTGGTTGGTTTTCTTGTCGACGATATCGTAGCGGTTACGTGCAAAATAGGCAGAATCGCCCGCACGTCGTGCAACTTCATTCTCGACGATGCTCTTGGGAATGACCCACTGGGGATTAACTTGCATGTATTCGATGTTACTCGACAACTGAGGAGTCTTGGTGCCAAAAGCTCCACAGACCACACGCATGTCGAGCATCTCATCAGGGCTATAGGCATAGAGGTGATAGGCCGGAATGTTGACAACGATACGCTTGCCCGTATCGGTCAGCGGCTGACGACGGCGCCAACGGCAACGTTCCATATTGACGATAATGCGCTGACGTTCTTCAGGGTCGGTAGCTTGTGAAAGCATCGTCTTCAACCGAGCGTAAAAGGGGTCACGCGGCTGGATTTCCTGCAGATACTCTACGATGCTGTCATGCTTGATTCTGTTCTTCACCTCTGCAGCATAATGCTCTTTGGGCAAGTCCATGCTGACGTCAAAGAGCCCGCGGTATTTGACGTACTTACCTGTGGAATCCTGTTTTTCGATGTCCAAGTTATTGAACAGCCGATGAGGATTGACAAAACCGAAACGCTGGCCCTTGCAATAGCTGACACATGCTTTCGTCAGGTGATATTCCAGACGAGCTGCAACCTTACTGGCTTGGTTTTTGTCGTCGTCGAAATCGAGGGTCCGCAGACGACGAAGGTCGTTCTCAATAGCCTTGACGTAAAAAGCCTGTTCAGAGAAACCTATCTCACCTACCTGCTGGAGATATGCCAACAAAGAGTCTGCGCGCTGGTCCGTACCGTAACGGTCCATCCAAAGCAAGGGTTGTTCCATATGATCTCCTGTCAACGCATTCAGTTGGTTACGAATGTCCTGAACATCAAAAACAAAAGCAGGCGACTTCATGTCTGAAAGCGCCTCCATTGTAATATGTCTGTCCTTATGTGCATGATTGTCACACCCCATGAAGAGGAGCAACAAAAAAGGTAAGAGGGCTGTTAACGCACGGCCACTTTTCTCACCACTTTGCCTATCTTCAAAATGTAGCAACCTTTAGGGATGTTAAGCTCTATGCGTTGAGCGGGAGTTTCAATCTTTATAGTCTTAATCTGACGACCTGTCAAAGACACAACCTCTAACGTCAGCCCCTGAGCGCCCGTGACGGTCACCCACTGACCATTAACCGATATGGTAATATCGTCGTCCAAAGTCTGCTCCGTCTGCAACATTTCTGCCTCAGCAGCCTTCACAAGAACAGGCACCGAGAGCATCATCGACACTGCCAAAGATAATATGAGTAGTCTTTTCGTCATAAGCATTCCACTATATAGTTTGTGCAAATGTACGAATAATTATTGAAACTTCCAAATTTTTTGGCAGGAAAATGCATTTTATACGTCAAAAATGGCTTGTTCGTCCGTCAAATGGCTATTTGGGAACACTTCTTGGGCTTCACGAAGCAACACTTGCTCATCTTCATAACGTGACGAATAATGGCCCAGTAACAGCTGACGGACACCAGCGTCACGAGCCACCTGAGCTGCCTGACGGGCTGTAGAATGATGATACTTCTGGGCCAACAGCAGATTGTCCTCACCATAAGTGCTTTCGTGGTAAAGTGTTGTAACGCCTTTCAGCCGTTCGTGCAACGTCGGAATATAACGCGTATCACTGCAATAGGCGTAGGCTCGTGGCGGTTCTGCAGGAGTCACAAGACGACTGTTTGCAACAATTACACCGTCGGGAGTGGTCCAATCGGCACCGGCCTTGATGTTATTCACCTGACTGATAGGAATCTCGTAGAAGTCGATCATGTCGCGACGGATATGTGGCAACAGGTTCTTCTCACGGAAAATATACCCACAACAGGGCATCCGATGTTCCAAAGGAACAGTCTCGACAGTCAAAGAGCGGTCGTCATAGATGACTTGTTGCTGACGGGTATCGACAGCATGGAAATCAACCTCGTAGTCGAAGTCGTGACAAAACATGCGCATCTGCTGCTTCAACATGTCTTCCAGTTCCCCTGGAGCATAAACAGCCAGTCGCGCCGTACGTCCCAAAAGTCCGAAAGTACTAAGCATCCCTATCAGTCCGAAACAATGGTCGCCATGCAGGTGAGTGATAAACACTGCGCTGATTTTTGTAAAACGGATGTGCGATCGTCGCAATTGCACCTGAGTCCCTTCGGCACAATCAACCAAAAACAATTTACCCCGCACCTCAACCACTTGTGCCGAAGCATAGTGGCGAGGTGTGGGTAATGCACTGCCGCAACCTAATATGTGGACGCGAAATGGTTCCAACGAGCAACCGGTTTACATAAAGAACTCGTTCTGCGAGTCTTCCAGTTGGACTTCTTTTCCGTATTCCTCCTTGGGTTTCTGACGGCTATACTCGAAGGTTTCGTCACCGTCCTTGTAAACCAACGAATCAGCACCTAATTTCGTGATGTCGTACTGATAAACCTCGTCTTCCTCGCTGCCACCTTCGCGCATCAACACAATCTCCAGTTTACCACGCGTCAGACGCCACGTTTTGTAAACAATACTGCTTTGTTCGATACCCTCGGCAATACCGCCTTCCTTGATGGAAATTCCAACCTCATCAGAACCATCCAACGGATTCGGCATCACCCAATTGCCAAGCAATGTAGACTGGTTGATAACCATCAGGGCCGACTTCTTCTCAGCGTCAGGAACTACCGCCATACGATCGCCGACATGCATGCCGCCAAACACCTGACCATTCTCTTGTGCAGCGGAAATATCAATTGACAGCGTGTCGTCCATATCCGTAATCAACTCAAGAGTATTCATCGCTGTGCCATCAGTACAAACACCATAAATTGTCGGATCGGCATTGGCGACATCAGCAGAGTCACCATTGTCAAACGGAACTTTTTCTGTCTTTCCGCCACAGGCTGACATCATGTAGACAGCGACTGCAATAATTGTAAAAAGCGCAATTTTTTTCATAATATTCTTTTTTTTATTCGTTATGATCGTTTTCTAATGCTTTTGCTTCATTCCATAGAGCGTCCATCTCTTCCAGCGTCATATCTTTCAACGGCTTTCCGATACGGATGCTGTGTTGTTCGATATAGTTGAAACGACGGATAAACTTCTGATTCGTCATCTCCAACGCGTTGTCAGGATTGAGCTTATACAGTCGGGCAGCATTGATGACAGCAAAAAGGAAATCACCCAACTCCTGCTCGGACTTCTTTTTATCTTCCTTGCGCAACTCGGCTTCGAATTCGTCCAGCTCTTCACGAACCTTACCCCAGACGTCCTGTTTGTCCTCCCAATCGAACCCCACGTTACGAGCCTTGTCCTGAATGCGATAGGCCTTGATGAGTGAAGGCAGTGCGGAAGGCACTCCGGAGAGCACCGTTTTGTTGCCGTCTTTTTCTTTCAACTTAATCTGTTCCCAACTCTCAAGCACGGCTTCTGCATCCTTTGCGACTGCCTCTCCATACACATGAGGATGACGGAATATCAGCTTGTCACACAACTTGTTACAGATGTCGGCTATATCGAATTGTCGTTTCTCCTCACCTATCCTACCATAGAACACAATGTGCAACAGCACGTCACCCAATTCCTTGCAGATTTCGCTCTGATCATCACGTATCAGCGCATCACAAAGCTCATAGGTTTCTTCTATGGTATTGGCACGCAAACTGTCGTTCGTCTGCTTTCGGTCCCAAGGACATTCCTCACGCAGTCTGTCCATCACATCCAGCAAACGCCCGAAGGCCTGCAATTTTTCTTCTTTCGTATGCATTCTTGAAAAAAAAGTGAATAGTGTATCATTAATTAAGAAAAATTTCGTACCTTTGCACCCAATTTATAATAAGGTATATGGAATTAGCAAGTAAATACGACCCTAAAGAGGTCGAATCAAAATGGTATCAGTATTGGCTGGACAACAAATTGTTCAGTTCAAAACCCGATGGACGTCAACCCTACACCATCGTTATCCCACCGCCCAACGTGACAGGTGTGTTGCACATGGGTCACATGTTGAACAACACCATTCAGGACATCTTAGTGCGTCGTGCCCGTATGGAGGGTAAGAATGCACTGTGGGTTCCTGGCACCGACCACGCCTCGATCGCTACTGAGGCTAAGGTGGTGAAGAAACTCGCTGGTGAAGGCATCAAGAAGCGTGACCTGACGCGTGAGCAGTTCCTGGAGCATGCCTGGGACTGGACCCACGAGCATGGTGGCATCATCCTGAAGCAGTTGCGCCGCCTGGGTGCCAGCTGCGACTGGGACCGCACGGCTTTCACTATGGACGAGAAGCGTAGCGAGAGTGTTATCAAGGTATTTGTTGACCTCTACAACAAGGGCCTTATCTATCGAGGTCTGCGTATGGTCAACTGGGACCCCAAGGCACTGACGGCTCTTTCTACCGAAGAGGTTATCTATAAGGAAGAGCAGAGCCATCTGTTCCACTTGAAGTATTATGTGGAAGGTCTAGACAATCTAGAAAATCTAGAATCTCTAGAGGCCGAGGGCAATGTCATCCACAAGGACGAAAAAGGCTACTATGCCGTCGTTGCCACCACCCGTCCTGAAACCATCATGGGTGATACCGCTATGTGTATCAACCCCAAGGACCCCAAGAACCAGTGGTTGAAGGGCCGCAAGGTGATTGTTCCCCTGGTGAATCGCGTCATTCCCGTTATCGAGGACCGTTATGTAGATATCGAATTTGGTACAGGTTGTTTGAAGGTCACTCCTGCCCACGACACCAACGACTATATGCTGGGTAAGACGCACAATCTGGATACCATCGACATCTTCAATGCTGATGGTACCATTTCTGAGCAGAGTCCTATCTATGTCGGCATGGACCGCATGGATTGCCGCAAGCAGATCAGCAAAGACCTACAGGAGGCCGGTCTGATGGAGAAGATTGAGGACTACGTCAACAAGGTGGGCTACTCTGAGCGTAACCCAGACACCGCTATCGAGCCCCGTCTCTCGCTGCAGTGGTTCCTGAAGATGAAGCACTTTGCCGACATCGCCCTGCCACCCGTGATGAACGACGAGCTGAAGTTCTATCCTGCCAAATACAAGAACACCTATAAGAACTGGTTGGAGAACATTCAGGACTGGTGTATCTCACGTCAGTTGTGGTGGGGTCATCGCATTCCTGCCTACTATTACAACGAGAACGATGACTACGTGGTAGCCGAGACTCGTGAGGAAGCCCTGAAGCTGGCTCAGCAGAAGGACCCGAAGATTACGGATGCCGACCTGCGTCAGGACGAGGATGCCCTCGACACATGGTTCTCCTCATGGCTGTGGCCTATCTCGTTGTTCGATGGTATCAACAAGCCAGGCAACGAGGAAATCAAGTACTACTACCCCACCTCAGACCTCGTAACAGGTCCAGATATCATCTTCTTCTGGGTAGCCCGTATGATCATGGCTGGCTATGAGTACATTGGTGACATGCCTTTCCGCAACGTTTATTTCACAGGTATCGTTCGCGACAAACTGGGTCGTAAGATGTCGAAGTCGCTCGGCAATAGCCCCGACCCCATTGAGCTCATCGAGAAGTTCGGTGCCGACGGCGTACGTATGGGTATGATGCTCTCTGCACCTGCTGGTAACGATATCCTCTTCGACGAGGCACTCTGCGAACAGGGCCGTAACTTCAACAACAAGATTTGGAACGCCTTCCGTCTCGTCAAGGGTTGGAAGGTTGCTGACATCGAACAGTCTGAGGCTGGCAAGATTGCCACCGCTTGGTTTGAGGCCAAGCTGAAGCAGACCAATGCCGAAATTGACGATCTCTTCAAGAAGTATCGTATCTCTGAGGCTCTGATGGCTGTCTATAAGCTCTTCTGGGACGAGTTCTCCAGCTGGTATCTGGAGATGGTGAAGCCCGCCTATATCAATGGCGAGGCACAGCCCATCGACAAGCAAACCTACAACAAGACGCTGGAGTTCTTCGAGCAGTTACTGATGATGCTACACCCCTTCATGCCGTTCATCACCGAGGAGCTGTGGCAGCACCTCTACGATCGCAAGGAAGGCGAGAGCATCATGCGTGTCAGCCTGCATCTTCCCGCTCCTACAGCCGCTGACGACGAACTCGCCGCACAGATTGAGAGCGTCAAGCAGCTTGTTTCTAGCGTTCGTATGGTTCGCAGTTCAAAGAACATCGCTCCCAAGGAACAGCTCCCGTTGCAGGCCGTTGGTCAGAACCGCTACGAGGCCTTCAACGCCGTCATTAGCAAGATGGCCAACCTGAGCAGCATCGAGGTGGTTGCTGAGAAGGACGCTACCGCCAGTGCCTTCATGATTGGTACCGACGAGTTTGCCGTACCTCTTGGCAACATGATTGACGTCGAGGCAGAAATCCAGAAGATGGAGGCTCAGCTGCAGCATCTGGAAGGTTTCCTACAGGGTGTCCTGAAGAAACTCTCCAACGAGCGTTTCGTTGCCAACGCCCCTGAGGCTGTTGTCGCTATGGAGCGCAAGAAGCAGAGCGACTCTGAGGAGAAGATTGCTGCCCTCAAGGAGTCTATCGCTGCCCTGAAGGCACAGAAGTAAAGCTACATCTTATATATAAAAGCAGGAGCCTCAAAACCGAGACTCCTGTTTTTTGTGTTGTCGCCGTCAGCCCTCAAACATCAGCCTTCAGCCCTCAGCCCTCTATAGCTTCATCTTCCAAACGCGGGCATTGTTTGCCGGAACCGACATCCTGACGCTGCCGTCTTTCTTTAGACGAACGGCCAGTTTCTCTTTCGAAAGCAAGTCTGTAGCAATAACGTTCTTCTCCTTGATATCCATATAGTCAAAAGCATGGGTGGGAATGTTCACGTCTATCACCGCCTCCTGATCCTCGAAGTTCACCACTACCAGCAACAATTCCTTGTCGGCCTTGCGCAGGAAGGCATATTGGCGTTGCAGATGATGGTTCACATACATCAGGTCGAATGTCAGACCTTCAACGATGGCCTTCTCCTTGCGTGCCAACTGCAATGTCTTCTGGTGAATGTCAAAGATTTGCTCCTCGTCGGCAGTCAACTTATTCTGTGCAGCACGACACAACGTGTCAATGCTCCAGTAGTCGAAGATGGTCGTACGACCGTCGTTTCCGCTGAAGCCCTCACGGTCCATGCCTCGCTCGCCATATTCCTCACCGGCATAGAGCATAAACGGATTCTTGTACATCAGCACCGAGGCAATCATGCCTGGCACACCCTTCACCGCGCGGGCGGCAAAGAAGTCACTACCGATGCGCTGCTCGTCGTGATTCTCCAGGAAATACACCATGTGGTCGCGGATGTCATCGGTCTGTTGCCAAGCTTTAGTGATGGCGTGTGCGGACTCCATATGGCATATCACACCACGCATGGTGTCATACATGCCAACCTTATCATAGAGCCAGTCGAAACCCGACTCCAGATAGTGACGATATTCGAACGGATTGTACACCTCACCCATGAAGATAATGTTCTTGAACTTTTTCTTCACGGCTTTCGTGGCGTATGCCCAGAATTCGGCGGGCACCATCTCCGCCATGTCGCAACGGAAGCCATCTACACCTTTCTTCGCCCAGAACAGTAGGATAGCGGTCATCTTCTGCCACGTATCAGGGATGGGATCGAAATGTCCAATGCGTCCGGCATAGTAATCTACACCGTAATTCAACTTCACCGTCTCATACCAGTCGTTACGGCCTGGAGCATTGTCGAAATGGTCGTTACCCGTAGCCTTGGCGGGCTCCTCCAGATAGGGCTCCGGCTCGCCACGATACAGGTCGAAATAAGGTGCAAAACGCTCGCCCGGACAATAGTAAAAGTTGTTCTGCGGGTCAAATCCGTGCAGCGTCTGGTCCTGTTCGCCCAGGTCCTTCACGCCACGGGGCTTGCAGATGCTCTTATACTGACGGGCCACGTGGTTGGGCACGAAGTCGATGATGACCTTCATACCTGCCTCGTGGGTGCGCTCCACCAACTGCTCAAACTCCTTCATGCGCTGTTTCACGTCCACCGCCAAGTCGGGGTCAATGTCGTAATAATCCGTAATGGCATAGGGCGAGCCAGCCTTACCCTTCACAACGGCAGGGTGCTGACGGGGAATTCCATAACTTGTGTAGTCCGTCTGCGAGGCGTGGCGGATGACACCCGTGTACCAAATATGGCTCACGCCCATCTGCCTGATATTCTTCAGGACAGTGGGCGTGAAATCATTCAGTTTGCCACAACCGTTGTCGGCTATCGTTCCATTCTCCTTGCGGGTCGTGTTACGGTTGCCATACAGTCGTGTAAAAACCTGATAGATGATGGTTTTAGTCTGTGATTCCATGAGCGGGAATTTCCTTGTTGATTTTTGCAATCATACCCCGCAGAGCCTTACCAGGACCACACTCCGTGAAGTCGTCGGCACCGTCGGCAATCATGTTCTGTACGCTCTGCGTCCAGCGCACGCTAGAAGTCAGCTGAGCAATCAGGTTAGCCTTAATCTCAGCAGGATCGGTATGGGGCTTGCCGTCCACATTCTGATAGACGGGACACTTCGGAGCCTTGATCTCCGTAGCCTCGATGGCTGCCTGCAACTCGTCCTTGGCGGGCTGCATCAGCGGAGAGTGGAACGCACCACCCACCTTCAGGGGCAGAGCACGCTTTGCACCGGCGGCCTTCAGCTGCTCGCAAGCCTCGTTGATAGCCTCTACGTTACCAGAGATTACCAACTGACCGGGATTGTTATAGTTAGCGCAAACCACTACGTTGCCTTCGCGGTTGATGCCTGCGCAAATCTCCTCCACTTTCTCGTCGGGCAGACCGATGATGGCAGCCATTGTCGAGGGCTGAGCCTCACAAGCCTTCTGCATAGCCATAGCACGAGCATAAACCAGTTTCAGACCATCCTCAAACGACAGAGCGCCAGCAGCTGTCAGAGCCGAGAACTCACCCAGCGAGTGACCGGCAGTCATCTGGGGGTCGAAGTCGTCACCCATGCAGATAGCGCTGATCACCGAGTGCAGGAATACTGCAGGCTGTGTCACCTTCGTCTGCTTCAGGTCCTCGTCGGTACCCTCGAACATGATGTCCGTAATGCGGTAACCCAGAATCTCGTTAGCCTTCTCAAACAATTCTTTTGCCTTCTCATTGGTGTCGTACAGGTCCTTGCCCATACCAACAAACTGTGCTCCCTGACCGGGAAAAACAAATGCTTTCATTTCTTCGTTTTTATTTAATAATGTTTGCGTACTTATTTATATCGGGGTGCAAAGGTACGAATAAGTGAGCAAAATACCAAATTTATTTGAGTATTTTCGAACGAGAGTACCTTCTCGCGAAGCGAAAAGGTACGAATAGAACCAAAGAAAAACGCGTTTTTCTTTGGTAGTTTCGAAATTTGTTAGTACCAAGGAGAGTTGAAACGTTGTTTCACTATCCGCACGTTCGGCCAATCGAGCATAGCTCGTTGGCGCTCACACAACTGGAGAGTTGGCAGAGTGATCGATCGCGCTGGACTCGAAATCCGGTATACGCTTATGCGTATCGGGGGTTTGAATCCCTCACTCTCCGCCAAAGGAGTTCTACAAGTAACATTGTGGAACTCTTTTTTGGTAATAATTTGTAAACGTTTACATGGAATTTTCGGTGTTGGAAGATACAACTTGCGACAAATATTTGTATCTTTGCAGCGTAAAAAACAAACTACAATTTAAATAAATAAACGCTATGAGTAAGAAATTTGTTATCGGAGACCGTTTGAAGGATGAGTGGATTTCAGTGTTAGACACTGAGAAGAAGAAGCTCGAGTTTACGAACCATTTGGCCAGTGCCAAGGAGTATCTGGCTGAGGAGGATGCCAAGGCTAATCTGAAGGCTATTCAGGAAACCGGTTATTTCAGCGATTTGCAGATCTATATGAAGGAGGACAACAAAGCCTTCAAGATAGACGAGCGCGACACTCTCTAAAAAAACATCGAGAAAACACAAACACAAATCCCGAGCGTCTTGCGACACTCGGGATTCTGCGTATAATAACTATGATTTGCTTTACAGCGGGTTATTATTCTTCTGTAGCGGGAGCCTCAGCTTCCTCGATTTCAGCCTCAGCCTCTTCAGCGGGAGCTTCCTCTGCAGCAGCGGCAGCAGCCTCAGCGGCAGCCTTCTTAGCCTCAGCGGCAGCTCTAATAGCAGCCTCTTCCTCGGCAGCAGCCTTCAGCTCAGCAGCATTCTCGGCAATGACCTTTACAGGAATCTCGACGGTAACCTCCTTGTGGTAGTGAACCAGAGCTACATAGTCACCAATCTGCTTAGCATCCTTCATGGTGATGATCTTGCGATCAACCTCCTTACCGAGCTTCTTCAGTTCCTCAGCAACCTGATTAGCACCTACAGAACCGTAGAGCTGACCGGTAGCGCTAACCTTAGCGGCAATCTCCAGAGCTACACCCTGCAGCTGAGCAGCCTTCTCCTCGGCAGCAGCTTTCTGGGCAGCCAGCTTGTGAGCCTGCTGCTTCAGGTTCTCAGCGAGAATCTTCTTAGCCATAGGACTGGCGATAACACCCTTACCCTGAGGGATGAGGTAGTTACGGCCGTAACCTGACTTAACGTTTACGATATCGTTCTTGTAACCCAGACCGATAATATCTTCTTTCAGTATAATTTCCATATCTTCTGTCCTCCTAATTTTACTTCATCATGTCAGTTACGTAGGGCAGCAGAGCAATCTGGCGGGCACGCTTAACGCCGCTCTTCTTGAAACGGCAGTACTTCTTCTTCTTCGTGTCGATAGAAGGAGCGTTCAAATAACGGATTTCAGTGTCTTGCTGTGCCATAGTTTAAGCCTCCTCTTTTTTACCAAATTTGTTACGACGCTTCTCAGCATACTCGATGGCATACTTCTCAAGCTTTACTGTCTGGAAACGGATGACTTTCTCGTCACGACGGAAAGCGGTCTCCAGCACCTTTACTACTGATGGCTCAGCCTTGAACTCTACGAGGAAGTAGAAACCTGTAGATTTCTTCTGGATAGCGTAAGCCATCTTCTTCAGTCCCCAGGCCTCTTCGCTCGGTCAGGACCTTCTTGAACTTAGCGACCGTTTCCTTTGTCTGTTCATCAGACAAAACGGGAGTCAAAATGAAAACGGTTTCGTATTGATTCATACTACGTTAATAATTAAAAAAAATGTTATTTTTGCAAAATGCGGGTGCAAAGGTACAAAATAATTCATAATTAATAATGCATAATTCATAATTATTTCTTATTTTTGCACGAAAATTAACGTTTTTATGAAGAAAAAGGCCACAAATTGGGGGTTATACCTTATAATAATAGGTACATTGCTGCTCGTTTTGACGCGCATCAGCATCTTGTCGACCTATAACTGGCTGCTCGTCACGGGGCTGTTGTGTATCATTATTGGCATTGTATTACACATTCGAAGCATCAAACATGAGAGCGGATACTAAAGAAGTGAGAGGTAAGAGGTAAGAATATGGAGAATTTGAAGATATTTACGCAACTGATATCCAACGAATTGCACCTGCCGGAACCTGGTGTGGAGAACACGCTGAAACTGCTGGACGAGGGATGTACTATTCCTTTCATTTCGCGTTATCGCAAGGAGCGGACGGGCGGACTGGACGAGGTGCAGATTACGGCCATTTCCAATCGTCTGGAACAATTGCAGGAGATAGCCAAGCGCAAGGCAACCATCGTGAAAACCATCACGGAACTGGGCAAGATGACGCCCGAACTGCAGAAGCGTATCGACGACTGCTGGGAAACGACACCATTGGAAGACATTTATCTGCCCTATAAGCCCAAGCGCAGAACGAGGGCACAAGTAGCACGCGAACAGGGACTGGAGCCATTGGCACAATTGCTGCTGATGCAACGCGAACCCGACCCCAAACGCGCTGCCCAGCGTTTTGTGCGCGACGGTTTGACCGTCGCGGATTGTCTCCGTGGTGCTCAGGACATCATTGCCGAACAGGTAAGCGAGGACGAACGTTCGCGCAACCAGATACGCTCAGCCTTCCGTCGAGAGGCATTCATAGAATCGAAGGTCGTAAAGGCCAAGAAAGACAGCGACGAGGCTCAGAAATACAGCGACTACTTCGACTGGGAAGAACCTCTGAAGCGCTGTTCCTCGCACCGTCTGCTAGCCATGCGTCGCGGTGCTGACGAGGGCATCCTGCGCGTCAGCATTACGATTGATGACGACGAAGCCGTCCAGCGTCTACAGCGTAATTACGTCAGAGGCAACGGAGCCTGCCAACGTCTTGTGGCAGAGGCCGTTGAGGATGGTTACAAACGTCTGTTGCAGCCCTCGATAGAGACGGAATTCATGAACCAAAGCAAGGAGAAGGCCGACGAGGAGGCCATCCGCGTGTTTGCCGAGAACCTGCGCCAGTTGTTGCTTTCGGCACCGCTGGGCCAAAAGCGCGTGATGGGTATCGACCCCGGTTTCCGCACAGGTTGCAAGGTGGTGTGTCTCGACGCACAAGGCTCATTGCTGCACCACGAAGCTATCTTCCCCCACCCTCCCATTAATCATCGTATGCAGGCCACTATCCACGTACAGCAGATGATCAACGAATACCAGATAGAGGCCATCGCCATTGGCAACGGTACCGCCAGCCGCGAGACGAAGGAATTCGTGGAAGACGCAATTAGCAATTCTCTCTGTGAGAGTGTGGCGTTGCGAGGGCCATTAGCTGTTAGCCAAAAGCCAATAGCCAAAAGCCAAAAGCCCGCAGTCTTCGTCGTCAGCGAAGACGGCGCCTCGGTCTATAGTGCTTCGAAGGTGGCGCGCGACGAATTCCCTGACGAAGACGTCACCGTGCGTGGTGCCGTGAGCATCGGTCGCAGACTGATGGACCCGTTGGCCGAACTCGTGAAGATTGACCCCAAGAGCATTGGTGTAGGACAATATCAGCACGACGTTGACCAGACAAAACTCAAGCACTCGCTGGACCAGACCGTTGAGAGTTGTGTGAACCTCGTTGGCGTCAGCCTCAATACCGCCTCGCAGCACCTGCTGACCTATGTCAGCGGATTGGGTCCCGTACTCGCGCAGAACATCGTGGATTATCGCACGACGAACGGTGCTTTCACGTCGAGGGCACAGTTGAAGAAGGTGCCGCGTCTTGGGCCTTCGGCTTTCCAGCAGTGTGCCGGTTTCCTGCGCATCCCTGAGGCCAAGAATCCGCTCGATAACAGCGCCGTTCATCCCGAGAGCTATCACGTGGTGGAGCAAATGGCGAAGGACTGCGGTTGCAGCGTCAGCGACCTTATCACGAATAAAGTTACGCGCGAAGGCATTGACATCAAGAAGTACGTTACTGCCGAGGTAGGACTCCCTACCCTCACGGATATCATGAAGGAACTGGAGAAGCCCGGTCGCGACCCACGCGAGCAGATTGAGGAATTTGAGTTTGACAGCAGCGTGCAGACTATAGAAGACCTGCACGAAGGCATGGAACTGCCTGGCATCGTCACCAACATCACCAACTTCGGAGCTTTTGTCGATATTGGTGTTCATCAGGACGGATTGGTGCACGTGTCGCAGTTGGCCAACAAATACGTCAAAGACCCTACGCAGGTAGTACGACTGCACCAGCACGTCCGCGTGCGTGTCATTGCCGTCGACCTGCGCAGACAACGTATATCATTAACGATGAAAGGCGTTAGTGGAAATTAAAGAAAAGAGGAAGCGTTACTGAAGTGAACCCCGAAAGTTAGACAAAAAACTTCCGGGGTTCATTATGTCAGAAAGAAAGAGAAGAAAACATGATTATTCAGCCCGTCTAAAATATATA
>CADCDY010000090.1 GCA_902800245.1 uncultured Prevotellaceae bacterium | reverse complement strand
GCACGCTTGAATGCGCGTGCAAAACGTTGACCTTTTCTCATAACTCTTTTTAACTTTTAAGAGGCTTGGCAGGAGTCAACGTATTTCAGGCTAAGACACCAAGTTTGTACTCTATTACCGAAAAGGTTGACTTTTGCCCATTTTCCACGCAGTGAGTGGATTTTATAAAACAAAAGTTCTCTCTTATTACGTGATTTTTGAGAGAAGTCTGAGAGAAATCTGAGAGAACTCTACGAGAACTTTACGAGAACTTTACGAGAACTTTTGTTCTAAAGTCCTTAATATCAACGTATTACATAAGCATTAACACGTAAGTTTACGAGAAATCAAAGAGACACTTAAGAGAAATGCAGCTGACCACACATACACGGTGAACTACAAAGAATAATGTGGGAAAAAGTGTGGGGAAAGTGTGGAGAAAACTACACAGAAGACTACACAGAAGACTACACAGAAGACTACACAGATATTGTAATTGTCACCAGTTGTGTCACTAGAGTTTTCGGTAATGATGTCGTAAGCTGTGTCGTAAGCTGTGTCGGTAGTTTGTCGGTAGTTTGTCGGTAGTTTGTCGGTAGTGAAAAGAAACATAAAGCTCTGACATTCTTGTGGAGAAATTGCACGTTTTATTAAATTTGCAAAAATAATCAATAATAATTGCCGTCATTTCGAATAATCTTAGTATTTTTGTGGAGTAAAACAAAAGACTATGAGCAAGATTGTATATTTACTTGGTGCAGGTGCCAGTTATGGCAAAAGGAACGAGGGTGAGCCGAAGAACTCCCCCAAGAGAATTGTTGAGGGACTTCCTGTTGTCAACGAGATAGACAATGAATTTAGCATTGTCGTCGACTGGGTGAAGAACTGCGATATTGCAGGTCTCAACACCCCATATTCATTTTGCGGCAAAGAGCTGGATGCAGCATCCATGAAATCAATGTTCATTGATGATCTGATATGGCTTCAAGACAAAGCTGCCCAACATGCCACAATCGACACATTCGCCAAGAAACTCTATCTGTGCAATCAAGCCTGTGATTTTGGCAAGCTCAAACTCTTGCTGTCGTCGTTTTTCCTGATAGAGCAAGTCATCCATCCTTTCGACAAACGATACGACACATTCTTTGCAAACATTCTGAACAGGAATGCCATGATACCAGACAATGTCTATATCATGACATGGAACTACGACCTCCAGCTTGACATTGCCTATCGTGGGTATGGCAATGGACGCTTATACGAGTGTGTTCCAAATGACACGATGACAGAAACTGATAGCGCAAGGGTATTTAGAATTAATGGAGCTGGCAACTACTATGGGGCGAACAACATCGAGGCAGATGTATTACTAACAATCAAAAGCGAAGGCCTTCTTGATAAGATATTTCGTCAATACTGTATCGCAAACAGAACCAGGCCGTTCAGCGATGGTTGCCTGCAACTAATCTTTGCTTGGGAGAAAATGGAGTTCGACAAGCGGAGCGACGTTCTCTACAACAAAATAGCTGACGCGCAAGTTCTTGTCGTGATTGGCTATTCGTTTCCATTCTTTAATCGTGAGACTGATCGTGAGATATTCTCCAAAATGGAACATCTGGAGCGTATTTACATCCAAGACCCATGTGCAAATGACATCAAGCAATTCATATCATCAGTACTTACAGAACAGCAGCGCGCAAAGTTGCTATCAAATATAGTTCCACTAGAGTATAAGACAAATTTCTTCTTGCCACCAGAACTTTAGATTATAAGTTTGTGCCGTGGTCTTTTATTAAAAGATGTGTAAAAATGTGCTATGTTGTGAAATATCTCAGAAATTATTCGTAAATTTGCAGGCTAGAATAAATTCGATCAGTTATGCAAGAGAAGTGGAACCAATTCGTATATTATCTGCGCGAAGCTAAGAAGAACGGCGTGGAGGAGCCTGAATATCATTCAACGATAGAGGCTCAGCTACAGTTGTTAGGCTGGATGAGGTACAAGAATGAGATATGTCATAAGCCGAATCTTTCTATCGGCAACAATGGACATATCCAGCCAGACATCCTCATTCAAAAGGATGATAAGAAGCAGTTCGTTATCGAAGTGAAGCGTCCCTTGCATACGCAGATAGCAAAGGACAGAGATCAGTTGGTTTCCTACATGCGTCAGCTGAAACTGAAAGCTGGCATCTACATTGGAGAGCATATCGAGATATTCTATGACCAGCCTGACAGCGAGAATGCTGTATCTGTGCTGTCGATTCCTTTGGAACTGGACAACAAACGTGGTGCCCGCTTCGTTGAACTGTTCTCTAAAGACCGCTTTAGCAAAGAGGCTATCGTTCAGTTCTGCGAGGATCGCATCAAGGAAATGCGCCATCAGGAGAGTCTGAACAAAATCAAAGACCATCTGATTACTGATGCCAAGGGGCAGATAACTGAGGGTATGAAGATGTATCTGATGGAGAAATACGGCAACACGTTCTCTGAAAGCGACATCGTAGGGATGCTTGCATCGCTAAACTTCACGGCAACGCCAAAGGACGGACAACAGCCCGTAGTAGATACGCCTGTTCCTGCGCCTCAGAAGCAAGGATCAGTTACTACAAAGGCTAAGCAAGAGCATGATAAAACCCAATATTCAATAAACGGAAGTACTTTCCAGGGTAAGCGTCGTTTCGTGCATCAGTTGGTGAAATTGTACGTGGAGCAACATCCTGCGGCAACATTTGCAGAATTAGAGAATGTGTTCCCGCCTACGCTTCAAGGTTCATACGGCGTGATTCGTACCATTGATTACATACGCGAAAAGGGTGTTGAAGAATACAGATACCTGATGAAAGATAATGAAGTTCTTCGCAGCGCAGACGGAGTTACATTTGCCGTTTGCTCTCAGTGGGGAATTGGCAATACTCCAAGAGTGGTAGAATTGGCAAAGAATTTGGGATATAACATCTCTACATCTGGCGAAGCATCTGCTCCAGTTTCTGGTACACCTCAAAAAGAGGGTCGGATAACTTGCGTTCTTACTCGCAATGCCAACGCCAAAGGTATCTTCGATATTAGTACCCAATCGTTGACAGTCTTGAAAGGCAGCACCATTAATCCCCAACATCTGGATAAGATAAAGCCAGACACAAAGAAGAAACGAGACGCCTTGATAGCTGAATTCACAGAGCGTAGAGGTGACGAGCTGGTTGTTGTGAAGGATGCCGTTTTCAATTCACCCAGTGGTGCGGCTGTCTTCTGTGTTGGTGGTTCCTCGAATGGTTGGAAAGATTGGAGGGACGAAAAGAATAACGAACTTGATATTTACAGAAAATAATCAAATGCATATAAAAGACAGGTTGAATGTTTTAGACACATTTGCTGGAGCCGGTGGTTTCAGTCTCGGTTTCTCTATGACAGGAAAATATAATATCATAGGAGCAATTGAGGCTGACTTGTGGGCATCAGAGACATTCCAACACAATCATCCCGAAACAGATGTAATCACAAATGACATCCGCATGGTGACCGATGAAGAGATTTTAAAAAAATTCAAAGGCAGAGTGGATGTATTACTTGGTGGCCCCCCGTGCCAAGGATTCTCAATTGCTAATAAAAACGCTGGTGATGCTAAAGACCCTAGGAACAGTCTTTTTGTAGAATTTTTAAGAGTTGCGAGACTCTTATTGCCTGAGGTTGTCATCATGGAGAATGTACCAAACCTAATAAAGGCAAAAACGAAATCGGGAGAGTTTGTACTTAATATAATTAAGCAGGAGCTGGAGGGATTGGGATATTTTGTAGATTATACCATTATTAGTGCTACCGACTATGGAGTGCCTCAGATCAGGAAACGATTATTGATTGTAGCATGCAAGAAAAAGCTTGATTCATTCTTTCCCTTACCTACTCATTCTGTGACGGAAGACGGGAATCTCTTTACTGGGATTTTGAAACCTTGTCCAACTTTGTGGGATGCCATATCCGACCTTCCTGACGTAGAGGCATGTGGAGGCGCAGAAGAAATGGATTATACGAAGGAACCTGAAAATGATTATCAGCGATCATTAAGAAAAGGTGCTAAGAAACTTTATAATCATAAGGCAATGAATCATACGCCAAGAATGGTAGAACGCTTCAGGGCTATCAAATGGGGTGAGTCTGCCTCCGATGTACCTACTGAGTTGAAACCTTTCAAAAGGAACAGCAAGGAACTGGCAACAAAGGTATATAGTCAGAACAGTCGACGAATGTATCCTTTTAAGCCCTGCCATACTATAGCTGCGTCTTTCTATGCTAATTTTGTTCATCCTTACAAGAACCGAAATTTCACAGCTCGAGAGGGAGCCAGAATCCAATCGTTCCCTGATTGGTATGTGTTTAAGGGACATCCCACAACACCAAGCCATTCTCTTCTGAAAAAGGAAGGGAGACTCGATGAGATACATCTCTGTCAGTATAATCAGATAGGCAATGCCGTTCCTCCATTGATGGCGCAAGCTATAGCAGAAAATATTTATGAACAATTAAACCGAGATTAAGCATTATGTTTGTACATGGTGATAACATTGCGAGAAAAGAAAAAGAATTCAGTAAGGATGCAAAGCGGACTACATATCTTACTAAAATTCGGAAAACCTACGAGAAATGGAAAAGTGACAATCTGAGTCTGAAGGGTCCCCTTGTATCCTCTATTGATAATGAAGTGGATGATATTATCAGCAGACGCGTGGAACTTTTAAATGACTACAAGGATTTCATTGAAGCAAAGACTTATGCCGAGGCTTTTGATTCACGTTCTAATCTTCAGTCAAGCGTATTGGAAGAATTTTGTTTCTATCTTTTTCATGATCTCATAGATAGCATAGCAGAAAATGGTCTGGTCGGAAAAGCGAGCGCTCTGAAAAGTATTTCTTACCGTCCGACTTCCTATAGTGAGATGGTGAAGAAGCCTTGCTTTACTATTGAGCACAAGGAACATGACTTCCTGATTGGAGTAAATGTGGGTGCAAAATTCCAATGTGAGGGTGAGACTGAAGTACAAGAGGAAACATTGCAAATCCCTGCCGTTGCCATTGAGTGTAAAACCTATCTTGACAAGACAATGTTAGAAGGGTCATCAACCACCGCATCTCAGTTAATGGAATTCAATCCAAACTCTATGTATATTATTATTGCTGAGTGGCTAAAACTGACAGACAACATTAATCTGAAAAAGTACAAGATTGACCAGATCTACATTCTTCGCAAACAGAAAAATACAGACCGCAAGGACAGACTTTTGCCAACATATCAGAAGAACCCAATCTACACAGATGTGGTAAAACACTTGTTTCTTTCTGTGAGAGAGCATCTGACAAAGGATTGGAGTGTGGCAAATTCTGAAGGATTGAAAAGGGGATTTCTTATTGAATAGAAAAGGCACTCGCAATATCCTGCGCTATGCACCCCTCTACTATCCTGATTACAGTATTGAAATCAATAGTGGTTCGCAATTCCTGTTCTCTATTACGTATGCCGATGCTACAGATGGTGGACAAAAGTCTAAGGGAAAGACATATGTCCATGGACGAATGTCCAAGGATGATAAAAATGTCCAAGGGGAAATGTCCAAGGAAAATGTCCAAGAACTTTCTGATGAAGAACTCTCATTGAAACCCTTTGAAAGCAAACGCTCGAAAGACAAGAAGAAGCGGCGAATACAGGCGATAATGGGCATGATAGCCAAAGATTCTCATGTTAGTCTTGAGGCAATGGCCAACCAATTGGATGTTTCAACAAAGACTGTTTGGCGTGATATTTCTGAGTTGAAAGAACAAGGAGTATTAGAACGCATTGGCGATGACTTTAACGGCGAGTGGAGTATTCTGAAGAAAAAGAAGTAAGGTGTGACGGGAAATGACTATAAATTTGACTTTGAACATATGATACAGACTCATTTATTACCGCTCCAGCCACCGTTTAACTACATATATTATGGTGGTATTGTGGGCAAGCAGATAGCTACGATGGTAGCTGCAGTGGATAAGACAAATGCTGACGGGGAATACGCTTTGGAGACTCACAGCCACCCTGTAGTAGTATATAACGGACAGACTGCCGAGGGCGTGGTCTGGGATAAATGCGAGGTTATGGATTGTCGCGTGGTATGCTCTGAAAAGGATAAGAAGGTGACGTTGAAACAGTTCAACGAACTGCTGGCCATGACGGGTGGCGCCAAGACTGACAATCCCGACAACCCCATGAATCTCCTGCCACCTATGAACCCCAACTACCTGCGTTCTGCTCTGAGAGCTGCGGGCATCGTATTGGAAATGCCTACTGACGTTAACTATTACGGCCCAGATCAGTTTGGAACGGTTAGAAACTTCAAGATAAAGTTGTTGTTCGATGCGAATGATGACGGACTTTGTGTGTGGAGCCAGCTGGATCAGTCGCCTCTCTATTTCGATATTGAGGCCGCAGAAAGAAAGAATGTCCTTAATCTGCTACTTGGCCAGTTAGACGATTGGGAAATGGCCCTTGAGGAATTCGGCATCAACATCGAGTTTGAGGCAGGTTCTCAGGAAGATGTCTTCGATGGCTATATAGAGTTCGAAGAGGAAGAGGTGAACACCATTATTGAAGAACTGAATAAACGAGCAAAGAGGAGATGAATGTCAGCGAGGAGAACATACCCTTGCAGACAATGCTCGATGTGGCACGTAGCCAGCCAGACTATAATCATGCCTTCCCCATATTGGAGGTGATACAGACACACTATATGGGCTCGCCCTATTCAAATGAGGTTGTCAAACTGGTTAACGAGGTGAAAGCTTCATTTCGTAAGCTTGGCATCGGCGGCAATGCATCGCCCGCATCTTCGCGGAACATGCCATCGCGAAGCGGACGCCCCAAGCGGGCTGGTACCGTCATATCGAAGGCTTTCATCTATGAAGGTGCCAAAGAGCATAGCGCACGTCTGATGATGCTATGCGAGGGAATGAGGGCATTGGGGTGGATTCACTCTGATACCAATGTTCAGTTGTTTATAGATATGTTTTCTGGTGGTGAGATTCGACAGAGGATTATATGGACGGGCGATGCCAATACTCTTGCAGCATTGTTTAAGAGACTGGTGAACGAACGGGGACTGGTGACGCTGCCTGACAAGCACTCGCTATGGGTGATGGTGAGCGGCCACTTCTGGGATAAGAAACGTGGTCAGGAATTTGAGTCGGACAAACTAAGGAACACGCATGCACCTAAGGAGAACGACCAGACGATTGCCTATCTAGTGAGTATTCTCGACCCCGAAGTGTCGATGGATGAGGTAAGGGAGATGATACAGAATCAGCGTTAATTCAGCGCGAAATCAGCGGTTGCTGAAAAACTGAAAATTATTTTTAGAAATATTTGCGACTCCGCAAACGGCTAATAGTCAGGCTGTTTGCGGATTTTATTATTTGTTGGTTAAAGGGGCTGAGTCAGCGTTAATATAGGTTTTCGCTGACTGGCGATGCAGTGTTATTATAGAAACGCCTCTCGACGAACGGGGACGCAAATAATAACAAATAAAATAATGATTCGTATGACAACAGAAATTGAAATTTGTAAAGTGTTGGAGTGTTTGGCTCCTTGGATTGAGAAAACCAATGGTGAGGAATCTATTGGTTCTTGGGAAACCACTTTGGCTACTAAGATGATGGTGAAGCTCTTGGAGCTTTGGATGACTCAGAATAGCAGAGAGCATGTAGAAAAGATGCTCGAATACTATCACCCTCTGGATCGTGCTGCCATGGCCTACGGCTTGGTGGTGTATGTGATGACTGGCACGAAGATGACCTTCAAGAGTGCTGTGGCAAACCAACACTACAAGACCATCTGCAAGATGTTGAAGGAGGATATGCCGTAGCTGATGTTTGCAAACCACATGCGCTATATGTTAAGTAAATACGGTAAGAAAAACAAGCAATAAGAAAACATAACCGAGTCGGAGGATGAGCGAGGAAATGTGTACGTACGAATTGAGCTCAAACTAAAACCCCGCAATTCCGATGCTCATTAATTCGATAAGATTATGCGAGAAATTAGAATTTTCAATCATGAGATGTTCGGAGATATCCGCATCATGACAGATGAGAAGGGCGAGACCTTCTTTGTAGGTAACGACGTGGCGAAGGCTCTGGGCTACAGCGATGCCCGCAAGGCGATTCGCGTTCACGTAGACTCTGACGACAGAGGGGTGGACGAAATGGCTACCCCCGGTGGAATACAAAAGGTGGTAATCATCAACGAAAGCGGGCTATATGCCTTGGTACTCTCTTCGAAGCTGCCGCAGGCGAAGGTGTTCAAGCATTGGGTGACCTCAGAGGTGCTGCCTCAAATTCGCAAGACGGGCGGCTATATCCCCACGAGGGATGCTAAAGGTCGCAAGTTGTCGGACACGGAGATCATGGCTCTGGCGCTGCAAATCCAGCAGAAGACCATCGAGATGCAGGAACTGCAGATAGAGGACATGGCTCCCAAGGCTGAGTACTGCGACGAGGTGCTAGAGAGCGTGAGCTGCTTTACGACCACACAGATAGCCAAGGAACTGAACATGACCGTTCACGACCTGACACGTCTGCTGATGCAGCGCAAGGTGATGTATAAGCAATCAGGTCAGTACCTGTTGTACGCAGACTTTGCCCGCAAGGGTTATGCCAGGAACCGCACGCACTCTTACTATGATGCTGAGGGCGAGATGCACACCCGCACCTATCTGGTATGGACGGAGCGTGGCCGCAAGATGATACACCGCATGTGTAAGACTGAGGAGATTATGATTCCGTTTCTGCTGAGTGTTGAAATTAACGAAGAGGAGGATTAACGATGAGTGAAGTTTATGTAGAAACACCGCGCACGAAGCCGGTGAAGGCCTTCAAGGCCAGAGTGAAGGTGTACGACAACGATGTCGTGGTAGTGAACCCGCAGGAGCCTCGCGAGAGCAATCGGAAGATGATCAAGCAGAAGGGCAAGTCGAGTTTCTACAAGAGCGAGGGCGAGAAGGAATCGAGCTACAGCATTCACATCAACGTGCCTGCCGACTGTCCTGACCCCGTAGCCGTAATGCAGGAGCAGTTCAACGAACTGGTGAAGGGTGAGCTGAAGAGCGAGCCGAAGCTGCAGGTGAAGGGCAAGTTGCTCTACGATGACAAGACATTGCAAGTGTACCTAAACAAAACACAGAAGACGGTGATCATCAAGACCACGCTGGGTTGCGGCCCCACGATAGAGCGCGAACTGTTGGGATTACAAGGCTCAATGGCACGTATCATCGCCCAGTACTACTCGGACATCATCAAGGTGTTTAATTCTAAGGAGTCAAGGAGTCAGGGAGTCAAGGAGTCCAAGACTTTGACTGACGAGGAGATAATAGACAGAGTATAAACTTAATAATTCGACAGACTATGGAAGCATTAGTATTTCAAGAGTCGTGGCGTAGTGCTGAAGCACGGTGGCGACGAGGTGTATGGTGAACTGACTGGCGAGTATGCCTCTAAGCAGCGCGACACGCAGTTCTTTGAGAACCAGCCTTACGTGGTCAAGGGCTTCTGGAAGCATCGCACATGGCAGGATCAGAACGGCCAGACGCGACACGAGAATGCTCTTTATATTACTGATTTGCAGAGTCTTTAACCACGAATTACACGAATTGGTATGAAAGGATTCTGTTATCAAGAAAACACTCATTTCTCTCAGGCTGTCCAGTGCAGCCGAGAGAAATTCTGGGAAAGCGTGAGGAATACGTCGAACCAGTGGAAGATTGACAGCCGAAGGGAGATTCTGGAGGCTGTGGAGCGACACGATTCTGAGACTATCGACAAGTGGTTGAAGAATGAGGACTATGGGAAATTTATCGCAAAAAAGCGTGGACTAAAGAAATTGGCAGCGCGTCAGAAGTTCTTTGAGAAGAGTGATGAAGAGCGTCTGCTGGCCTTTGCTCAGGAGTTGAAGGATAATCTCACGGCGTTCATTTTCTCTTGCTACGAGTTTGACGAAACGCCTACGGCAAATGGCAATCCCTTCCGTCATCGCAGACTGGCAGACTGCCATTTGAATGGCTTGGTGATGCTTGATATTGACCATGTGGAGAATCCGATGGAGGTTTGGGAAAAGCTAAAGCAGGATGCAGAGCTGATGGCCATCACGAAACTGGTACATATCACCAGTTCGAAGCGTGGTGTACGCATCGTATTTGCCGGTACTAAGCAGGTGGGCAATCTCGCAGACAATCAGATCATGTTTGCTGAGGCTCTTGGCTACAAGGCTGACAGCAGCTGTATTGATGCCACACGCAACTCTTTTACTCCCAAGGAGGAGGATATCTTATTCATTGACGAAACCATTTTTGATTATTATGACGAAGAATTTGACAGGGAGTACACTCCCCAGTATCGAGAGAAGAAAACTCAGCCGCTGTATCATGAATTTCCTACTGATGGAGGGGCTGATAGTAGTGTTCCTGCT
>CADCDY010000089.1 GCA_902800245.1 uncultured Prevotellaceae bacterium | reverse complement strand
CTGATGAGAATCTGCGTGACCGAGGGTGACCAGGTGAAGAAGGGCCAGGTGCTTTTCGTCATCGACCAGCGCGACGCCCAGTTGGAGCTGGAGTCGGCTCAAGCCAACCTGCAGGCTGCCATTGCACAGGAGAACAGTGCGAAAATCGAGTACGAGTCGAACAAGAATCTGTATGAGAAGAAGATTGTGAGCAAATATACTTTTGAGACAGCCCAGAACTCCTACGAGCAGGCTAAGGCATCGGTGATACAGTACCGGGCACAGGTGAACCGTGCGAAGGTGAACCTCGGCTACTGCACCATTACCGCACCTGTGACGGGCAGCATCGGTGAGATTACCGTCCGTACGGGCGATCAGGTGTCGCCGTCAACCTATCTGACCACAGTGAGCGGCAACGCGAATATGGATGCTGAATTCTCGCTGCCGGAAACGATTCTGTCAATGATGCTCTCTGAAGGTTTCAGTACGGATCCCAGTGTGCTTGCAAAGTTGTCGCCCGAAATTGGATTTATCATGAAGAACGGCACGGAGTATGAGCAAAAGGGCAAGCTTACCAGAGCTACGGGCGTGGTGAATGCTACAACTGGTACTATCTCGCTGAAGGCTACGTTCCCCAACCCCAAGGGCCAGCTCTATTCAGGTATGCAGGGTAATATTGTGATTCCTCTGAAAGAAAAGGCCGTCATGGTGATTCCGCAGGAGGCTGTCGTGAAGCTGCAGGACAAACAGCAGGTGTATAAGGTACAGGCAGACAGCACAGTAACATCTGTAGAGGTGACGACACAGGACATCTATGATGGCGAGCACTATATTGCGTTGACTGGTCTGAACGAGGGTGACAAGATTGTGACCGTAGGTGCCAACAACCTGCATGAAGGACAGAAGGTGCTATTCCCCGAAGCACCAAAAGCAGAGAAGTAAGTTATGAAGAACAATATATTTATCAATAGATACGTGATGGCGTGTGCCATCAGTATCGTATTGGCGCTGGTGGGCTTCATCTCGATGAGCTCGCTGCCCATCGAGCAATATCCGAACATCGCACCTCCGCAAGTGGAGGTTACGGCCTACTATATGGGTGCTGACCCCAAAACCATCATCCAGTCTGTGATCTCCCCCTTGGAAGAGAGTATCAACGGTGTGGCCGGTATGGACTATATGGTATCGAAGGCCACCTCAACGGGTACCGCGACCATCGACGTGTATTTCAAGCAGGGTGTTGACCCAGACATCGCTACGGTGAACGTGCAGAACCGTGTGTCGAAGGCTCAGTCGCAGCTGCCTTCTGCCGTTGTCAATATGGGTATTGAGACAGAAAAACGCCAGAGCAGTATTCTGCGCATCATCGGTATTCAATGTACGAACGGCAAGTATAGCGACGACTTCGTGTCAAACTATGTAGATATCAATATCAAGCCGCGTATGCAGCGTATCTTTGGTGTGGGCTCCGTGACGTCGTTAGGTAACACCTATGCCCTGCGTGTCTGGATGAAACCCGACGTGCTGGCACAATACGGTCTGACTCCTGACGATATCAGCACAGCCATCAACAGCCAGAGCTTCGTGACCTCTTTAGGCAACTTCGGTGAGCAATCAGATAACAAATTCCAATACTCGATGGAGTATAAGGGTACGCTGAAGGAGATTGATGAGTTCAATGACATCGTCATCAAGACCACCGACGGCGGTCACGTGCTGCACCTGAAAGACGTGGCAGAAGTGGAGATTGGTGCAAAGACCTACAGTTTCAAGTCTAATATCAGCGGCCAGCCGGGTACCTTCATGCTGATTTTCCAGTCACCAGGCTCCAATGCCACGGAGGTGAACCAGCGCATCGACCAGATGTGCGAGGAGATGAAGGCCACGATGCCTGACGGACTGGAATTCGTCACCTTGATGAACGCCGACGACTTCCTCTTTGCGGCCATCCATAATGTGGTGGAAACGCTCGTCATCGCTATCATTCTGGTGATTCTGGTGGTGTTCTTCTTCCTGCAGAACGTCAAGGCAACGATTATCCCCAGTATCTCGGTGATTGTGTCACTGATGGGTACCTTTGTCATCGTCACCTTGGCTGGATTCTCGCTGAACCTGCTGACGCTGTTCGCGCTGGTGCTGGCCATCGGTACGGTGGTAGATGATGCCATTGTGGTCGTCGAGGCCGTGATGGCAAAGATGGAGAATGGTATCACCGATGCCAAGGAGGCTACGCGCCAGGCTGTCGGCGAAGTGTCGATGGCGGTATTCTCGTGTACGCTCGTCTTCATGGCAGTGTTCATTCCCGTAACCTTTATCTCCGGTACGTCGGGTACGTTCTTCACACAGTTCGGTATCACCATCGCCTCGGCAGTAGGTCTGTCGTGTCTGCAGGCGCTGACTACGTGTCCTGCCCTTTGTGCCATCATGTTGAAGGTGACGGAGGACAAGAAGGATGGCGGAAAGTCGCTGCTCTACTACACCAAGAAAGCCTACGACGCCAGCTATAATGCCCTTTTCGACAAATACAGCAAGGGGGTGAAGAAGTTCATCAAGCGTCCAGGTGTGTCTTGGATATTAATGGGCATTGCTGCCGCGCTGCTTGTATTCTTTATGATGAAACTGCCGTCGGGCCTCGTGCCACAGGAAGACCAGGGTATGTTCATGGTTGAGGTGGATGCACCGGAAGGTTACACACTGGAGCAGACCTACGACCTGCTGCAGCAGGTGGAGGAGAAAGTGAAGGTTATTCCCGAAATGGAGAGCTATGCCATGGTGAGCGGCTACGGTCTGATCTCAGGTCAGGGTTCCAGCTATGGCTTCATGGTTATCCGTCTGAAGAACTGGGAAGAGCGTTCGGGTATAGAACACTACATAGACATGGTTATGTATCGTTTCTATATGTCGTGTGCGGACATCAAGAATGCCACGGTCATTCCGTTCCAGATGCCTCAGATTCCGGGCTATGGTACGAGCAGCAACGTGAACCTCGTGGTAGAGGACCCCACCGACGGCGACCTGTCGGAGTTCTCTAAGAAGACCGACCAGTTCCTGGCGAAGCTCATGGAGCGCAAGGAAGTGAGTATGGCTATGTCCACTTACTCGGAGAAATTCCCGAAATTCCGTGTTGAAGTGGATCCCACCCAGTGCAGCCGCGCCGGCTTATCAGCCAAGGAAGTGCTGAGCACGCTCGGCAACTACTGTAGTGGTTCGTATATCGCCAACTACAATCAGTTCGGTAAGGTGTACCAGTTGTGGACTGCCGCAGCCCCTGAGTATCGTCTCGACCCCACGTCGCTCAACAATATCTTCGTGAAGACGAGCAGCGGAAAGATGGCACCCCTCTCAGAGTTCATTTCACTGACGGAGATTGTCGGTCCGTCGAACAACCAGCACTTCAACCTGTTCTCAAGTATTGAGTGTCAGGTAGCTCCTGCCAGCGGCTATAGCGAGGGTCAGGTGCAGGAGGTCATTAAAGAGGTGTTCCGTCAGGAGATGCCCAATACGGCTACGTATGAGTACAGCAGTATGTCGCGTGAGACCGCTGAGGCAGCTGGTTCGAATACCACTACGCTCATCTACTGTATCTGTATCGTCCTCATCTACCTGATTATGGGATCGTTGTATAACTCATGGTTTACGCCGTGGGCCGTGCTGCTCAGTATCCCGTTCGGTCTGATGGGTGCCTTCGCCGTCGTCTGGCTTTGTGCTAACATTGGCTTCCCAGGTATGGAGAACAATGTTTATGTGCAGACTGGTGTCGTCATGCTGATTGGACTGTTGGCCAAGACCGCCATCCTGATTACCGAGGTGGCCTCCGAGCACCGTAAACATGGTATGGGTATTAGTGAAGCAGCCTTCTTAGCTTGTCAGGAGCGTCTGCGCCCCATTCTGATGACTGTTATCTGTATGGTTGTCGGTATGATTCCGCTCGCCATTGCCAGCGGTGCCGGTGCTAATGGTAACCGTGCCCTTGCCATGTGTGTCATCGGAGGTATGGTAGTTGGTACCATAGCATTGCTCTTCGTCGTTCCTGCGTTCTATATCATCTTCCAGAAGCTGCATGATAAGTTCCAGGGCAGCACAGTAGAAGTTGTAGAAGCTGTAGAAGCAGTAGAAGAGGTAAAAGAGTAAAAAGGTAAAAAGGTAAAATGATGAAAAAACTTAGTAATATCATTGTAGCTGCAGCCGTGAGTTTCATGCTCACGGGCTGCGGCCTATATAATAAGTACGAAAAGACTGTAGAAGAACCCGCCGACGTGTTCGGCAGCAGTACGCTCGGCACTTCGGCCCCTATGGACGCTACCATTGCCGATTTGTCGTGGCGCGAGTTCTTCACCGACCCCTTGTTACAGAATCTTATAGAACAGGCTTTGTCCAACAATACCGACCTGAACACAGCCCGTATCAATATCGAGAAGAGCCAGATATCGCTGACGACCAAGAAATTGGCTTATCTGCCCTCGTTATACTTCTCGCCTCAGGGCTCGCTGTACAGCTTCGACGGGGCCAAGCCCACCAAGAGCTATACCATCCCGTTGGATGTTTCTTGGGATATCGACGTGTTCGGTTCCATCACCAACAAGAAGCGCGCTGCCAAGGCCGCACTGCTGCAGGCACAGATGACGGAGGAGTCTACCCGTTCCAACCTCATCAGCACCATCGCTCAGGAGTATTTCTATCTCCAGCTGCTCGACGCTGGAAACGATGCAGGCTCTTTACGACAACGGACAAGCCTATTCAACGGCTGTCAACCAGCAAGAGTCGTCGTATCTCGACGTGAAGTTGCAGATTGCCTCTATGCGCCGCTACATACGTGCTACCGAGAACGATATCTGCAGTCTGCTGTGCATCACCCCGCAGCATATCGAACGTACCCATTGGGGAGCAGAAGCCCAGTATCACTCAGCCACCGAAGGACAACGCTTATTCGAGGAGCGCTACTTGAAAATCGGTGTGCCAGCTATGATGCTGGAGCGTCGCCCGGACATCCGACTGGCTAACTACTACATGGAGGAAGCCTTCTATAACGTTCAGGCTGCCCGCGCCGCCTTCTTCCCCAGCATCACACTGAATGGAGAGGTCGGATGGAGCAACAATAGCGGACTTGTCAATCCCGGCAAGTTGCTGTGGCAGGTTATGGGTTCACTCTCGCAGCCCATCTTTGCCCGTGGACAGATCAAGGGCAACTACAAGACGGCCCAACTCACTGAGGAGAACCTAAAGAAGAAGTATGTGCAGGCTGTCGTCGATGCCGGTAACGCCGTGAACGAAGCCATTGCCGACTGCAAGACTGCCCGCGAGAAGCACAACTATTACAATCGTCAAGTAGAGGTGCTGCACGAAGCATACATCGGCACCCACGAGTTGATGGACAATGGTAAAGCCAGCTACATCGAAGTGCTCACGGCACAGGAGTCGCTGCTCTCAGCACAGCTCAACGAGGCCGAGAACCTCTATCATGGTGCCCAGGGCGTCATTGCCCTCTACATCGCTCTCGGCGGCGGTACGAAGTAAATTGACAATTGACAATTCTCTCGGAGAGAGTGTGGCGTTGCAATGACAATTGATAATTAAAGGCGGCTAATCAGTAGCCGCCTTTAATATTTCGTTGAGTGTCGGGTGAATATGCACCATGTCACGCAATTGGTCGACAGTGGTGTCACGACACATCAAGGCAGAGACCTCTTGAACGATGTCGGCACTATGAGCACCATAGGCGTGACAGCCGATGATGCGGTCGCCGGCATCGGAGAAGAGCTTGAGCATACCCTCCGTTTCACCCATAGCAAGAGCTTTGCCGTTGGCTCGCCAAAAAGCCTTGCGACAGGAGTAGCCTGACGCTGACGCGGCGGGAGTAGTGGCAGCCTTAAGGGCGTCCTCGGTAGGACCGACGCAGGCGGCTTCGGGTTCGGTGAAAATGGCTGCCGGCATGATGTCGAAGCGGATGTTGTCCTTACGACCGAGGATGTGGTTGACGGCCCGCACGGCCTGCATCTCCGCAGCATGGGCCAGCATCTGCTTACCATTCACATCGCCAATGGCGTAGAGGCCCGACGGAGAACCCGACGGAAAGCCCGACGCTGATGCGTCGGGAACAGTGGCTACGCGGAAGTTTTCATCGACGGGAATAGGGGAATTGGCATTGGGTAAAGCAATACCCACACGGCCGAGGCAGAGCCCCTCGGTGCGGGGGCGGCGACCAGTAGCCATGAGGATGACGTCAGCATCGATGTCAGCGACGTTTTCCACGGCGGTCTTCATCTTGAAAGTGACGCCACGCTTCTCCATCGTCTTGCGCAGACGTTTGGCAATATCGCTATCGAGGGCTGGGAGGCATTCTTTCAGATACTCTATCACCGTCACCTCAGAACCGAAGCGGTTGAAGACCGAAGCGAACTCCATGCCGATGACGCCAGCACCGATAATGGCGAGGCGCTTGGGGAGGGTGTCGAGATTCAGCAAGCCTGTGCTGTCAACCACACGCGGGTCGTCAATGCCCTTGATAGGAAGCCATTTCGTTTCGGAGCCCGTGGCAATAATGATATTTTTGGAAGCGACAGAACCGCTGCCCACATTGACGGTGTTAGCATCGATGAATGAGGCGCGGCCGCGAACCAAGGTGATGTTGGGATGGGAGAGGATGGTTTCAACACCAGCACGAAGCTGAGGTACGACCTGCGCCATACGTTCGCGAGCCTCAGCAAACGTGGCGCTATGGACGTAGGTCTTGGTGGGAATGCACCCCACGTTCAGACACGTGCCACCAACTTCACTTTGTTCGATGATGATGACCTTCAATCCCTGTTTGGCGGCATACTCAGCAGCGCGGTAGCCACCAGGTCCTGCACCGATGATGATGACGTCAGCAGAGAAATCCGCCGCTGATGCGGCGGGAGTAGTGGTGATGTCAGCGGGAGAACCGCTGACCGCAGGGCTATTGTTCATTTTGCAATTGTTTAAAGGTGGTTACGGGATGTTTGGCTGCCAGCACGTCATCAACACGTCCGATAGGTGTCGTATGTGGAGCTGACTTCACCAAATCCGGGTCGTTCTTAGCCTCTTCAGCAATCTGTCGCATCACGGAAATGAAGCCGTCAAGCGTCTCCTTCGACTCATTCTCCGTTGGTTCAATCATCAGTGACTCATGGAAGAGCAACGGGAAATAGATGGTCGGAGCATGATAGCCGTAGTCCAACAGGCGCTTGGCAACATCCATCGTGGTGACGCCAGTGCTCTTATCCTTCAGACCATCGAACACAAACTCATGACAGCACAAACCGTCGATGGGCAGTTCATAGACATCCTTCAAGGCCTCCTTGATATAGTTGGCATTGAGAACAGCTAGCGGTCCTACATTTTTAATATGTTCGCGACCCAGCGAAAGGATATAAGCATAGGCACGCACCATGACTGAAAAATTGCCGTGATAAGGCGACACAAAGGGGAAGAACTCCTGTAAGCCCTCACGGACACCAACAGGACCAGAGCCAGGACCACCGCCACCATGAGGCGTTGAGAACGTCTTATGCAGATTGATGTGCATCACATCAAAACCCATATCGCCAGGACGGCAGGCACCCAACATGGGATTGAGGTTGGCACCGTCGTAATACATCAAACCGCCACAGTCGTGAATGAGCTTCGCAATCTCAGGGATGCTGGTCTCGAAAAGCCCCAGCGTATTGGGATTGGTCATCATCATGGCGGCGATGTTAGGACCTTCCAAATTGACAAGACGTTCTAGATCTTCCAGATCAACCAGACCATCCTTTGTTGATTTTACCTCAAGGATTTCCAATCCACAGACGGCAGCAGACGCGGGGTTAGTACCATGGGCCGAATCGGGGACGATGACCTTTTTGCGTTGCATGTCTCCACGCGAACGGTGAAAGTTATCGATGACCATCAGACCCGTCAGTTCACCATGTGCACCGGCATAGGGTTTGAAAGTAAAGTGAGCCAGACCGGTCAGTGCACACAACGAGCGTTCCAATAGCGTCACCAAGGCACGAGCACCCTCTACCGTATGGTCGGGCTGCAGAGGATGCAGGTTTTGGAACTGCGGCAGGGCAGCCATCTCCTCGTTGATCTTAGGATTGTACTTCATCGTACACGAGCCCAGCGGATAGAAGCCCGTATCGACACCAAAGTTATTGTTCGAGAGATTCGTATAATGGCGCACCACGGTCAGTTCGTCGCACTCAGGGAGGTTGGCGTCCGTCTGACGACGGAGGGATGGTGGAAGTTCATAATCGCCAAAGTTATTCTTAGGCAAGCTGTAGCCCTTGCGACCTTCCCTGGAAAGCTCAAATATCAGGTTTCCGTATAATCGATTGTTCATATATGTATCCCTTTATCTTATACCTTTATACATTGGCATGATTTCAACCATCCTGTCTATTTCTTCTTTGGAACGCTTCTCCGTTACGGCAAACATGATTTGATCTTCATCGATTTTGATACCACCATGAATACCATTCATCAGCCAGAAACCCTGAAGTTTATCCACATCACCATCGAATCGTACCACGAACTCGTTGAAGAACGGCTTATTGTAAACCAGATGGAAACGACCCGTCTTCAGCAGTTCGTCACAGAGATAATGAGCACCGGCATACGACAACTCGGCAGCCTCCTTCACGCCTTGCTTACCCATGAGCGACATATAAATCGTCACCCACAGAGCCATGAGACTCTGATTGCTACAGATGTTTGAGGTTGCCTTCTGACGACGGATATGCTGTTCGCGAGCCTGTAGGGTAAGCACAAAGGCACGCTGACCACGATTGTCGAGCGTACGCCCCACGATACGTCCTGGCATCTTACGAATGAGTTTCTCTGTACAGCACATATAGCCCACGTAGGGACCACCCCACTGCATAGGGATACCCAGCGACTGGCCGTCGCCCACAGCAATATCAGCACCCCACTCGCCTGGTGTCTTCAACACGGCAAGGTCGGCAGCGACACTGTCCATGATAAACAATGCCTTTTGCTCATGACAAGCCTCAGCGAAGCCAGTGAAATCTTCGACAATACCATAGACATTAGGCTGTTGAACGATGACACCTGCAATCTCTTGGGAGTGTAAGGAGAGTTGTTTTTGGAGGGATGTTAGGGTGGTTGCCCCGTCTTCAACGGGTAACATAAGCAACTCGATGCTCTGATGCAGCGCATAGGTCTTGAGCACTTCAAGGGTATTGGGATTCATCGCTCCCGATACGATTACCTTGTTCTGCTTCTTGCCAGCAGCGACAGCCATCATCATGGCCTCGGCAGTGGCTGTGGTGCCATCGTACATCGAGGCATTGGAGATGTCCATACCTGTCAGTTCAGTCATCATCGACTGGTACTCGAAGATATAGTGCAGCGTACCCTGAGAGATTTCTGCCTGATAGGGTGTGTACGACGTTAGGAACTCCGAACGCTGCAATAACTGAGGAATGACGGAAGGCGTATAGTGATCATAGACACCCAGACCGGCAAAACACGTCAGCTGTCGGTTGCCTGAGCATAAGCGTTCGAAGTGCTGGCGCAATTCCAGCTCGCTCATCTCCGAAGGGAGCTGATAGTCACCCTTAAAACGGATACTGTCTGGGATTTGGGCGTATAAGGCGTCGAGAGAATCGACGCCCACTCTTTCCAGCATTTTCCGCTGGTCATCCTCTGTATGGGGGAAATACTTATACATTTTCGTAATAACGGAATATCGGTATAACGGTATAACGACTATTTATTTCTCACAGAAGGCTGCATAGGCCTTAGCATCCATCAGGTTGTCGAGGTCGCCTTTATCGCTAAGCTGTACTTTGATAATCCAGTTCTCGAAAGCATCCTGATTGATGAGTTCAGGGGTATCCTCAAGATTCTCATTGATTTCAACGACAGTACCACTGACAGGAGATATCAAATCGCTGGCAGCTTTGACACTCTCTACAGCACCAAACTCCTCACCTGCCGTTACTTCATCATCCACTTCAGGCATATCTACATATACCACATTGCCTAATGCATTCTGGGCATAGTCAGTGATACCAACGAAACCATAGTCACCTTCTACTCTTACAAATTCGTGGGACTCAGAGTAGTAGAGTCCTTCTAATACTTTTGCCATATTATTTACTTTTTATAGTTTTTATTATAGAATTGTTTCTTTACTACCTTTCCAGAGAATACCTTCTTGCGGATTTGGATATCCACCTCGGTGTCGAGTTTGGCGAACTGCGTATCAATGAGTGCCATGCAGACACTCTTGTCTGTCGAAATGGTATGATAACCAGTGGTTACCTCACCGATAGGCTGCCCGTCCTTCAGCACCACATAGCCGTGACGAGGAATAGCCTTATCGTTCAGTTCGATGCCTACCAGCTTCCTTGCCGGCCCTTCTTCCTTCTGACGGGCCAAAGCGTCTTTGCCGATGAACTCATCTTTATCGAGTTTGACAAAGATGCCCAAACCAGCCATGATGGGAGTAATTTCTGCCGACAGCTCGTCGCCATAGAGCGGGAGTCCGACTTCGAAACGAAGCGTATCGCGACAGCCCAGTCCACAGGGTTTGCAGCGTCCCGATGCCACCAGCTTATCCCAACATTCATTAATATAATTAGGTGCAGCATAGATTTCAAACCCATCCTCACCGGTATAGCCAGTACGTGAGATGATGACGTCCCCTATCTGTTTGAAGGTATAGAATGTCAGGTCGGAACCATCGATTCCTAACACGTCTTTTATCACTTGTTCTGATTCAGGTCCCTGCACAGCAAGTTCACCAAAGGAGTCACTTTGGTGGTCGAGCTTGACATTGTAGCCTTTGCTGTGCTCCTGTATCCACTCCCAGTCTTTATCAATATTTGCGGCATTGATAACGAGGAAGTATTTGTTTTCGTCGCATTTGTAAACCAACAAATCGTCCACCACACCTCCATTCTCGTAACACATCATGCCATAGAGGATTTTTCCTGCGGGCATGCCTGTGACGTCGTTGGTGAAAATATGATTAACATAACGCTCTGCATCAGGTCCCGTGATGAGTACTTCACCCATATGACTCACGTCGAACACGCCACACGACTGGCGTACAGCCTGATGTTCGTCTACGATGCCACTATACTGGATAGGCATCTCGAAACCGCCAAAGGGCGACATCAAAGCTCCCAAGGCTACGTGTTTGTCATAGAGACAGGTCTTTTTGTTTTCCATATACATATTTATTTTTATTCTGTTAATAATCTTACAAAATCTTCCGTCATGAGATTCATGATAATATCATCGATACGGTCGGGAAGGCGGCTCCTCAGCGCACTCTTCGCCAGAGGTACACCCTTCAGTATATCCAGCAGACCATGATCCAAATCACCTACTAAAAAATAGTCACCCATGAGATTTATACGCTGGATAACACCATTTTTCAAGGCTATGCGAGCCTCAAATTCGCCAACACCTTCGATACGACGCTTCTTGATAATGGTGTATTGAGGATTCTTGCCATAGATAAAGTCGTCGGACAGGTACTCTTTTTCTATTTCCTGTACATGTTGGATGTCATCGTCCGTCAACATCAACTCCCCGTCGCAAAGCGTCTTACGGACATGATTCTTAAACTCGTCGAGTGTCAACATCGTATAGTCCTTCAACAGCACAACATGCTGTCGAACGCTGGCCACGCCTTTCGATAATAGCTTAGCACTGGAAGGTGTGATAGAACCCACCATATTAAGCATGTCCGTGTCGTAGAGCATGGTGCCGTGGACGATGCTACGACCTGGATGGTGTTCGGTTCTTGCCACAGGCTTATAGAATGCCGTGCCAGAAACCTTCTTGTTGCCAATCATCACGTCGTTTCGTCGCGAACCAGAAGCATCAATACCTAATTTCTGTAACATCAGAACAACCATACCGATATAGCGATTGAAAGTAAATCCCACCTGGTCGTCGGCTGTAATATAAGACATCATGACATTATTCATATCAGCATAAACACAGCCTCCCCCACTCTTGCGACGAAACATCTGGATGTTATGTGAACGGCAGTAGTCCAAATTCACCTCATTTTCTATCAACTGATTACGTCCGAAGATAACGCTCGGCTTCACCTGCCACATAAAGAAATAGTCGGCAGGCGCCAATTGGCGTGCCACATACTCCTCTAAGGCCAGATAAAACGAGAGTTGGCGTATCTCGTCGCTTGGTAGTGAGACGTAAATCATCGCGTTTTCAGTTATTACAGCGCAAAGATATAAAGAAAATATGCAAAAACCAAGAAATATTGAAATAAATTACAATTTATTTTGTATTTCGCTCGCTTATTCGTATCTTTGCAGACAAAATCGTAAATACTGTGGAATTATTAAAGAAAATTAAATATCCAGAGGACCTACGGACACTGACTGTCGACGAGTTGCCAGAGTTGTGTCGTGAATTGCGAGAAGACATTGTCAAAGAGCTCTCTGTCAATCCCGGACATTTAGCGTCAAGCCTTGGCGCTACGGAGATTACCGTAGCCTTGCACTATGTTTACAACACCCCTGAAGACCGTATTGTTTGGGACGTAGGACATCAAGCTTATGGCCACAAGATCCTGACAGGACGACGGGAAAAATTTAACACGAATCGCAAATTGGGCGGCATCCGTCCTTTCCCCTCACCTGAGGAGAGTGAGTACGACACGTTCATGTGTGGTCACGCCTCGAACAGCATCTCTGCTGCATTGGGAATGGCCGTTGCCGCCAAAGGGACAGACCGCAAAGTCGTGGCTGTCATTGGTGATGGTGCCATGTCTGGCGGACTGGCCTATGAGGGATTGAACAACGTTTCCTCAACTGACAACGATATCCTCATCGTACTCAACGACAACAATATGTCTATCGACCGTGCCGTGGGAGGCATGCAGGAATATCTGCTGTCACTTTCCACCAACGAGACCTATAATGCCCTGCGTTTCAAGTTGACCAGTTGGCTTCACAGGAAAGGGCTCTTCGAAGATGACCGCCGACGCGGAATGATTCGTCTGACCAACGCCTTGAAATCGGCCATTTCACACCAGCAGAACGTTTTCGAGGGAATGGACATCCGTTATTTCGGTCCCTTCAACGGACATGATGTCAAAGAATTGGTGCGTATCTTGCGACAGCTAAAGGACATGAAAGGTCCAAAACTGCTCCATCTACACACACAGAAAGGACACGGCTATGCCCCTGCTGAAAAAGATGTCACCGTCTGGCACGCCCCTGGCAAATTCGACGTCGAGACAGGTAAAAGACAGGTAAAAGACGACAACAACTGTCCTCCACGTTTTCAGGATGTCTTCGGCGAGACGTTACTTGAGCTGGCACGCCAGAATCCCAAAATCGTTGGTATTACCCCTGCTATGCCGACCGGCTGCTCGATGAATATCATGATGCAAGAGATGCCAGAACGCACCTTCGATGTAGGCATTGCTGAGGGACATGCTGTGACATTCTCAGGTGGATTGGCCAAAGAGGGCCTTCAGCCCTTCTGTAACATCTATAGTGCCTTTGCCCAGCGGGCTTTTGACAATATCATCCACGACGTGGCCATTCTTAAGCTCAACGTCGTGCTATGCTTAGACCGTGCAGGAATTGTAGGCGAGGACGGCCCCACTCATCATGGTGCCTTTGATATGGCAGCACTGCGCCCCATTCCTAATCTGACGATTGCATCACCCATGGACGAACATGAACTACGCCGTTTGATGTTTACAGCCCAATTGCCCGATAAAGGACCGTTTGTCATCCGTTATCCCAGAGGATGTGGTTCACTGGTTGACTGGCGCTGTCCACTGGAAGCAATCCCTGTTGGCAAAGGCCGTAAGCTGAAAGACGGCAGCGAAGTGGCTGTCATTACCATCGGTCCAATAGGGACTTCTGCTGCGGAAGTGATTACCGACAATTCTGCTGTAGCCCACTATGACCTGCGCTTCTTGAAACCTTTGGATGAAGACTTGCTCCATGAGATAGGCCGTAAGTTCAAGAAGATTATCACCATCGAGGATGGTGTGCGCAACGGTGGCATGGGTTCAGCCGTTATGGAATGGATGAGCGACTATCGTCGGTATTGACAAGGAAAGTATCAAGAAAGAGATATTAAGCATATGAAGATTGTTATCGCTGGTGCAGGAGCCGTAGGAACACATCTGGCAAAGTTGCTGTCTCGCGACCATCAGGACTGCGTATTGATAGACGAGAACGCCTCACGATTGGGTGATCTCGACAGTCGCTACGACATTATGACTCTGCAGGGGCGTACTACCAGCATCAACACGCTGAAGGACGCCGGCATAGAACATGCCGACCTCTTCGTTGGTGTCACACCAGATGAGAGCCGCAATATGACGGCATGTATGATTGCCCACGCTTTGGGTGCAAAAAAGACGGTGGCACGCATTGACAATTTCGAATACCTCGACCCATCCCGTAAGGAACTCTTCAACCAGATGGGCATCAATTCACTCATCTTCCCAGAGGTGCTTGCAGCAGCTGACATTACCAACGGACTCAAGATGTCGTGGGTAAGACAGCGCTGGGACTTGCATGGCGGCGACCTCGTCATGCTTGGTGTCAAACTGCGCGAAACTTGCGAGATACTGAACCAACCCCTGAAAGACCTGTGCGGACCTGACGATCCTTACCATGTGGTGGCCATCAAGCGCAAAGGAGAGACGCTTATCCCTGGTGGTAATGACGTACTGGAGAACAATGACCTCGCCTATTTTATGACCACAAGGGAGTATCTCCCCTACATCCGCCAGATATCCGGTAAGGAGCATTATGCTGATGTCAAGAATGTCATCATCATGGGTGGAGGACGTACTGCCGTCCGACTGGCCAAGGTCGCTCCAGACTATATGGACCTGAAAATCATTGAGCAGGACGAGCAACGCTGTGAGCACTTGAACTCAAAGTTAGCCGACACGGACGTCATGGTTATCCACGGTGACGGACGCGACATCGGTTTGCTACAGGAAGAAGGCATACACAACACCCAAGCTTTCGTGGCACTGACCGGTAATGCCGAAACGAACATCCTAGCCTGTCTGACTGCCAAACGACTCGGTGTAAGGAAGACCGTTGCCATGGTTGAGAATCTTGACTATGTAGAGATGGCTGAGAGTCTTGATATCGGCACCATCATCAATAAGAAAACGCTGGCAGCAAGCCATATTTACCAGATGATGCTTGATGCTGATGTTTCGAACGTACGAAGCCTCATGCTCGTTGATGCCGATGTAGCAGAGTTTACAGCTGCCAAAGGTTCAAAGGTCACCAAGAAGTCTGTTAAGGAGTTAGGCCTGCCGGCTGGAGCCACCATCGGTGGCCTGGTTCGTGGCGATCAGGGTATCCTCGTCAATGGTAATACCCGTATCGAAGCAGGCGATGCAGTCATGGTATTCTGCCATGAGCAGAATCTCAAAAAAGTTGAAAAATATTTCAAGGCCAACGTGCTATGGTAAACTTCCCCCTGGTATACAAAATCATAGGCTCGCTGCTATTCCTGTTGGGCTTTATGCTGGCTATCTGTATAGGAGTTTCGGCCTACTACAAGGAGGATGACTTGCTGTCGTTCCTCATTGCCACCATTCTCACCATCAGTGCGGGCTTCATTTTTAAATACCTGGGACGTAATGCCAACAACAACCTCAGCCGTCGTGACAGCTATTTCCTCGTTACCTCAGCATGGATTATCTTCTCGATTTTCGGTATGCTACCCTTCCTCGTCGGAGGCTTCATTCCCAATGTTACTGACGCCTTCTTTGAGACGATGTCTGGCTTTACGACGACTGGCGCAACCATTCTCAGCAATGTAGAGAGTCTGCCACACGGCATTCTATACTGGCGCACCCAGACACAGTGGATTGGAGGTCTGGGAATTGTATTCTTCACCATCGCCATTCTACCCTCAATGGTAGGTAGCGGCAGTGTGAAGGTGTTCTCTGCAGAGGCAACAGGACCGATGCGTTCGAAGATGCATCCGCGATTGTCGACAATGGCGAAATGGATCTGGACAATCTATCTGGGACTCACCATCGCCTGTATTCTGTCATTCTACCTCTGTGGCATGGACTGGTTCGATAGCATCAACTACGCCATGACGACGACAGCGACAGGTGGTTTCTCCACTCACAACGACAGTACGGCCCACTTTGACTCACCGCTCATCGACTATGTCTGCATCCTTTACCAATTCTTGGCCGGTATCAACTTCGCCATGCTCTATATGGCTATCTTCAAACTGAAGGTCGTGGCGCTGTTCAAGAGTTCTGAGTTCAAGCTCTACATCTTCCTCATCACCATAACGACCTTGTTTATCGGATATCTGCTGATGTTACGCAATGGTTACGGACTGGAGCATGCCTTCCGTTCGGCACTATTCCAAGTTGTATCGTTTATGACTACAACAGGTCTCTTCAACGACGACGTATCCCGCTGGCCACACATTACGTGGGTCATTCTGGGCTGTCTGATGTTCATTGGTGCTTGTTCTGGTTCCACGACAGGTGGTTTCAAATGTATTCGCGGTGTGATGATTTTCAAGGTGCTGCGTAACGAGTTCCGTAAAATTTTGCATCCCAATGCCGTATTACCTGTCAAGATAAACGGGCAGGCCATATCACAACAAAGACTCTCCACCCTACTGGCATTCTTTGCCATCTTTTCTATCATGGTACTGATATCTGCAACCATTATGGTTGTCTCAGGTATTGACCATACCAATGCCATAGCCATAGCATTGAGCCTCATCAGTAATGTTGGCCTGTCGTTGGAATACGAAGTAGGCCCTTCAATGTCATGGAGCGAAATGCCGGAATATATCAAGTGGATATGTTCCTTCCTAATGCTTGTAGGCCGTCTTGAGATTATGTCTGTGCTGGTACTCTTTACACGCGCTTTCTGGAAAGAAAATTAATATTCATATGAAATACTACAAATTCACTCCCCTTCTTAAAACCCTTATCTGGGGAACCGAGAGTTGGCTGTTTTCTGGTGTTCCCGGTAGCGAGACACTCTGCGAAGGGAAAAATATCAACGAACTCGTTCGTGAAGAAAAGGATGCCCTCGTAGGTGAGGCTAACTACAAGCGTTTTGGCGACGAGTTTCCACTGCTCGTCAAATTCATTGACGCCCACCGAGATCTGAGCATACAGGTACATCCTAACGACGAGATTGCCCGTAAGCAGGGGAAGGACAAAGGTAAGACTGAGATGTGGTACGTATTGGAGTCAGCCCCTGAGGCCAGTCTATACAATGGACTGAAAGTACAGCTCACACCTGACGAGTATAAGAATATGGTGGAACAAAAGACCATCTGCGACGCATTGGCCAAATACAATGTCAAGGATGGTGACTGCTTCTTCATTCCCGCAGGACGCATTCATGCCATTCTTAGCGGCTGCTATCTGTTGGAAATTCAGCAGACCAGTGATGTCACCTACCGTATTTATGACTACGACCGTCTCGACAAAAACGGGAAACCGCGCCAGTTGCACATCAAGGAAGCCGCTGAGTCCATAGACTACACAGTATATTCCGACTACCAGACCCATTATACGCCACGGAAGGACGAAGGGGTTGCGCTGATAGAGTGTCCTTATTTCAACACCGCTGTCTACGATCTGACAGAACCCATGGAGATAGACTATTCCGAGCTCGATTCGTTTGTTATTCTCATTGGTTTGAAAGGAGAAGGCACACTGACCATCGACGATGAGGAGACAACCTTACGCGCTGGCGAGAGTATCTTGATTCCCGCCACAGCGAAAGTGGTTCGCAGCCAAGGTACCATCAAGTTCCTGGAGACGTACGTACTTTCGTGAGATACTGTTCCATATCCTGTTGAATACGGCGGAACTGTTCTGACAGGATATATCCCATGTTCTTTTTCAGCGTTTGTCTGATATCTAGCACCGAATGTTCGTAACACGACATCTCATTCTGCCGCTGGGTAAAATGACGTGCCGTACGTGATATTTCGTCCTGACGTTCCTGACGCAGTCGGTTGCACACCTTATTTAATATAGGGACAACGACATTGTCAAACAAATGATGTCCCTGAATATAAAGATAGGTAGTTTGGGGAGTCACGCCTAAAGTCTTTATGCTTTCCCTGGTCTTCAGGTATTCCTCCTTATTATCAGGATACTCCGCCTGCAACTGCCGTATCTTTACACTAACCTTATGGCGTAAATTGTCGAGGGATGGCTGGGGATTCTGCACATTAAAGCCACCAGGATCGGCTATACGATTAAAATCAGAAAGCGAGAACTGATTGTGCTTCCCCACCCGATATGCCCAAACCGACCATACGAACAAAGGGAAAAGAATTTCAGAATACTGACGCATGTAATCCACAAAATCGAAATATCGGCGGTCGTTCAGCGTCACAGCCACGCAAACATCATGAAGTGAAGGAGCATAACACTGCAGGCTCTCAATGGCATAGGCATAGGTATGAAACACGTAGGGATTATCCAGTACTTTGCGCGACTGTAAAGTAGCACCTTGCAACAAGTAGTCGTAGTCGGCATCAACACAAGCTATCATTGCCTCACCCAATCCAGCCATCAGCGCAGCCTTCTTGCCGCGTTCCAGTTTCCTATGCGACGGCAGCATCACCTCGAAGTAACGGTGTTCATTTTCAAAGCGTGACAATACAGTACGCCAGAAGAAAATATCATCGTAGCTTTCGACATAGGCAACTATCCTACGTCGTGCCTGCTTCGACTTCAACTGATTGGCAGCCTCGAAGTACCGGCTATTGAGGTTGTCTCTTAGTTTACTGGGCATACTGGATATCCTAGAACTACTCGATCTTCTAGAGAGTTATATCACTCACTTCCGTCACATTATCCATCCAGCCATTCATAATGACAGCTGGCGAATGGGTCGTTAGGATAATCTGAACGTTAGGATTCAATTCCACAATCAGTTCGATGAGCCGCTTCTGCCATTCTATGTGCAGGCTTACTTCTGGCTCATCCATAAAGAGTACATAGGGCTGTTGGTCCTCGACAAGTACCGTCAGCAAGATGGCTAGCATCTGCTTCTCTCCGCTTGACAACTGATAAGGCACCAGCGTCTCACCAATCTGCGAGAAACGTATCTCGTTTTCCGTTCTCACAATCTTCTTGCCCGTTTCTTCAAACAGGTCATCGACCATATCCTGGAAACGAGTCTTCGACTGAGAAAGGTGTTGAGCAGCATCGGTATTACCCTGCTGTAACTCGGTAATGATGCGGTTACCTATATTCACCTGATAGTCCAGATACTTACGCTGCAGATGATAGAGCTGGAAGTCAAGGGCAGAGCGTATGCGCGTGTCCACCAGATTCAGCGTCTCATTATCGAGCATCGGTGAGTCAAGCGAACGGATTATATCGAAACGCACATGAGTAGCATCTGCTGGTTCAGCAGTGATGTGTACACCCTTTAGGAGATGGTTCACCAAATCCCCATTGGTACAAATGCTCTTGAATACCTTATTTAATATAGTACTCTTGCCCACGCCGTTGATTCCACTAAGGATGTTCACATGTGGGTCGAGTGTCCACAGAATATGCTTCTTACCACTCCAAAGAGCATCAATTTCTATCTGTTTAATACAAGTCGCGTACTTCATAGTCGTAAGTTTTGTGCAAATATAGTGTTTTTTTTTGAAATGACAAAAAAAAACACTAATTTTGCACCCATGAAAGAAAACAAAGCACTCATTGCGCACCTGAGTATGTTCGGAGCCTGTGCCGGTTGGGGACTGATGGCTCCTATCGGAAAGGA
>CADCDY010000088.1 GCA_902800245.1 uncultured Prevotellaceae bacterium | reverse complement strand
TTTAAGGAAAAACAAGAATTGTGTGGGCGCACAAAAAATATTTTTGTAATTAAATGATAAAATGTTTGCAGGTTAACAAAAAAAGTCGTAAATTTGCACCGTTATCCTGAAAACAATCTTTTTACCTTAAAAGGACTAATACCTATTGAAGATATAGAGCGGTTGCCTGTGAGGGTCACCGCTTTATTATTTCATAAAAATTGATATAACTATCCGTTTTTCTTTCCTATATATATAATAAGGTATTGATATAAGTTAATAAATCATAATTAAACAGGGATTACCCATGACAAACACCTGCTGTTTCATAATTTTTTAGTAATTTTGCGGCCGATTTAGTCCGTGGTGGCTCAATAAAGTGGTTGCACGAAGCGACACGCCATGCGGAAAAACCCGTTAAACAATTAATAAACAACAATGTACGCAATTGTAGAAATCAACGGTCAGCAGTTCAAGGCAGAGCAGGGAAAGAAGCTCTTCATCAACCACATGAAGGATGTGGAAGCCGGTAAAACTGTTGAATTCGACAAGGTACTGCTTGTCGACAATGAAGGTTCAGTACAGGTAGGTGCACCCACCGTAAGCGGTGCGAAGGTAGTATGCGAAGTGGTTAATCCGCTCGTAAAGGGTGAGAAGGTTATCGTTTTCAAGATGAAGCGTCGTAAGGACTCTCGCAAGCGCAACGGTCACCGTCAGCAGTACACCCAGGTAGAAGTTAAATCAGTAATCGCTTAAAACGTAGGAGGAACAAGTAATGGCACATAAAAAAGGTGTAGGTAGTTCTAAGAACGGACGCGAGTCAGCAGCTCAGCGACTTGGCGTTAAGATTTTCGGCGGTCAGAAAGTTGTTGCAGGTAACATCATCGTTCGCCAGCGTGGATCTAAGCACAACGCAGGTAACAACGTAGCTATGGGTAAGGACGATACTCTGTATGCACTCGTTGACGGAACAGTTCAGTTCCACAAGGGCAAGCGCGACAAGAGTGTTGTATCAGTAATTCCTGAAGCATAAGGCCGAAGAGAACAAACAACAATAATTTATTCCAAACAAACAATAAAGGGGACCTTCGGGTTCCCTTTACATTTTCGTTAGCCCCCACCCTTTTTCCAATCGAAATGGGGTAAAAAGAAGATTGGTTGTCTCACGACAACCAATCCACAAATTAACCTTAATAATCTAATACCATGAAAAACACACATGCAAATATAGTAATTATTCGCTTCCTACACAACAATTTTTTCTTAAAATGTATATTTCTTAAAACTCTTTAACAAATTTTCCTCGCCAATTAAGAGTCGTTAACTGTTTTGAAATTTCTTTTTGCTCTTCATTCGCACGTGCATCCAATCCGTTTTCCGAACAATATGTCAATTGAGCATCTTGATCACTTAGGGTTGCAATGACCATATCTTCCGGCAACTCTATATAGTCGCTGACAGGCAACGGTTTCCACTTAAGTGAAAAGAAACTGATAGTGCTCTCACGAATATCCGTGCCATAGGTACTTACCACACAAACAATCTGCTGGGCACTGTCAACGGGAGTATCGACATGCAAGAGACGCATAGTCAGATCAGATGACTCGTTCAAACAAATAGAAACAAAGTCATCAGTCAATTTATTCATTTGACTCCTGCCACCTAACGAATTGGTAACAACAGCATCCATATTCGTATCAGAGAAATCAATCATATCCAGAAGATTGTTCGCTGACAGATATGGAGCCATAGAATCGGGCATTGCCTTCAGTACATCACGCATTGTCGTCTGGGCAAAGGAATCCAGACATATCATAGCAAGTATAAGAAGTATTATCTTTCGCATAAATATTTTTATGTTTTACTAAGTTGCATCATCATTACTGCCGACAATCCAGCAGTCTCGGTCCGTAATCGACTTTCACCCAAATGCACAGACTGATAACCATTAGCAACGGCATGACGAACTTCGTCTATCGAGAAATCACCCTCAGGACCTATCAAGACAGTAGCGTCGCCAGTATCAGCAGGCTTACGCAATTCATCGAAAAGATAAGTACGCGAAACTTCTTCATAGCAATGTGCAATGAACTTACGTCCTTCACAAGGCTGATTGATAAACTCCTTGAATCTGACAATATCGTTCAACTGCGTCTTCCAAGCTTTATGACTTTGTTTCATTGCAGCAACGACTATTTTCTCCAGACGAGGAAGTTTGACGACACGACGCTCAGAAAACTGACAGTTAAGAAATGACATTTCATCTACACCAATCTCAACAGCCTTTTCCAGCATCCATTCCATCCGGTCCATCAGTTTTGTCGGGGCTATAGCCAAATGTATATTACCGTTCCACTGACGTTGCTGAGGAAAGGTTTCTTTGATTTCATACAAACAACGCTTGGTATGAGCCAGGGTGACTTCAGCACGATAGTAGTTGCCGCAACCATCCATCAGCATCATTTCATCACCAGACTGAAGACGAAGCACACGCAAAGCATGCATGGCTTCGTCAATAGGAAGTTCGTTGCTCGTTGTTGCTTCTGGAGCGTAGAAGAATCTGACTTCTTTCATGTTAATGATTGAGATGGATGAACCATCCTACACACTTTAATGCTTGATTTCAGTAATGGGTTTCTTCTCTGGTTTAAATACCAATGCAAAGGTGATACCAATCACGAAGGCAAAAGCGGCGAAGATAAACCAACACGTCTGCCACTCACCAACAAGGAAACTCTGCTTTTCACCATTGACGACAAAGTCCTGCCAATTACAGAAACTATTGACAATTTCACCTGCCGCTAATGTACCGATGGTAGCACCAAGACCGTTGGTCATCATCATAAACAAACCCTGAGCTGATGCCTTAATCTTAGGATCGCATTCTTGGTCGACAAAGATACCGCCAGAAACATTAAAGAAGTCAAACGCTACACCATAGACGACACATGAGAGAACAAAGAAGATGACTCCAGGTACAGCGGGATTTCCGACACCAAAGAAGCCAAAACGGAACACCCATGCGAAGAGCGACATCAACATCACAATCTTAATACCGAAACGCTTCAAGAAGAACGGGATCAACAGAATACAGCATGCCTCACTTATCTGAGAAATAGAGGTAAGCAGCGTGGCATTGTTGGCTGCAAACGAGTCAGCATACTCAGGAATACCCTTGAAACTCGTCAAGAAAGGACCTGCGAAGCCGTTGGTCACCTGCAGGCACATACCGAGCAAGGCTGAGAAGATGAAGAACAATGCCATCTGGCGACGCTTGAAGAGTTTGAAGGCATTCAAACCCAGGCTTTCTGCCAACGACAGCTTACCCTCCTTCTTCTCTAGTTTACACTGGGGCAATGTAAAGCAATATGCAAAGAGCACAACACTCAAGATGCCTGATACAAAGAACTGCATATAGGTATACTGGAACTTATGTGCATTTTCAGCCAAAGTGAATCCAAATCCGCTGTCATCGATGAAAGCACAGTTGACAAACCACATAGTGGCGATAAAACCAACGGTACCCAGCACACGGATGGGTGGGAAATCGCGAACGGTATCCAAACGCTCATTCTTCAGAATGGTGAATGCCACCGTATTGGTCAGCGCAATGGTAGGCATATAGAAAGCACAGCTCAGTGTATAGAATGCTATAAAGAGCGACTTATCTGCCAGTTCGTTTCCGAATCCAGCCTGCTCGCCCATCAACCAGCATCCCATCATAAAGGCTCCTGCTACGAGATGGCAGAGTCCCAACAAACGCTGTGGCTGGATATACTTATCAGCGACAATACCCATCAGCGTAGGCATAAAGATACTTACAATACCCTGAATAGCATAAAACCATGAGATTTTGTCACCTAATCCGGCTACTCCCAGATAGTTGCCCATACATGTAAGATAGGCTCCCCAAACGGCGAACTGTAAGAAGTTCATTACCGCTAAACGTACTTTTGTATTCATAGTCTTTTTGTTTTAAGTTAATATTTTTCCTTTATAATATGCCCGGACAAGTCCATCAGCGCATTTCCTTAATACTAGCCGGCCCTGCACCCACTCGGTGTTCGGTATCTCCATTACCAATGGGTACAGGTTGGTTACTACTCCGTCCTTCAATTCTATCACCTGTTGGAACAGGCATTGGTTTTCGGGGGTTATCACCTCGTTGGAGGCTATCCGTCTGAAGACTGTCTTTGCTTGTCTCATTCTTTAAATCTTTATTGTGAAACCTGATGAGTTGCATTTGGCTGATAAACATCAACTTCCGCGTAGTCTCGTCATTATTCCCTCCACTCAAATAGATGAAACCGTACATCTCCTTCAATTTCTGTTCCCTATTGGCTGGCACACGAATCTGCGAGATGCCCGATACAGAAATGTGATTAGACGTCTGAATGATACTGTCGCCCTCATACTTGGTAACAATACACACAGTGGCTTCTTTCGAACCAGACTGCCAAATATATTCAGACATAAACTGGAACATAAAGGAGTCGCCTTTGTAGAAAGACGTATCGACCTTGACCGTAAAATCAAAGCGGTTCATCGTCGGATACGGAATCAACAACAAATCTGTCCTATTATTCCATATATTCGCCGTATCACCAAAAGCACTGTATTGTGAGTAACGTCCGATAGAACCGACAGAAGTACCCAATACTTTGGCTTCATCGGACAATCGTTCGTTAACTTCCAAATAGATGTCCTTTAATCTGTCCAAATGGCCATAGTAATACACCATTGACGAATCAAAATCAGCCTGAGTAACGCCATGCTTCTCCAACACAGCCAAGAAATACTTGGTGCGTTCGAAATTCATATTGTCACTACGTTCTTCTGATGCCATAGCCTGAGCAACATGATAATCATAGAGGATATCCTCCATGTCACCAGGCTGGATAAACTCTTTGGGAACACTTGGTTTGCAAGCTATAAGTGTTGCCAGAGCAGCTATGGCAAGCAGAAAAAACAGGCTATGCTTCATTGGCTTCCGATTCTTTGTTCAATGATTCTTCGGTTTCCTTGTTCAACGATTCCTTGGCTTCCTTTTTCAGTGAAAGCTCGCCTATCTCTCTACGGTAGAACAACAATAGCAGCACTACTCCAACAGAGATGGCCGAATCAGCAAAGTTGAAGATTGGCGAAAAGAATACATAAGGCTCACCACCTACGAATGGCACCCAATCGGGCCACGTGGTGACGATGAGCGGGAAATAGAACATATCTACCACCTTACCCATCAGGAAGGGAGCATAACCTGTGCCAAAAGGCACGAAGTAACTGGCGTAATACTCTGAGCTGGCGTTAAATATGAGTCCGTAGAACATCGAGTCGAAGATGTTTCCGGCAGCACCCGCCATAATCATCGAGAGGCAAATCATGTAACCCCAACGGGCATGTTTCTTCGCTTGCATCGCAATGTACCACCCTAGCAATCCAATGGCTACAATGCGGAAGATGCTCAAAACCAACTTCGAGCCAATCTCCATACCGTAGGCCATACCGTTGTTCTCGATGAACACAATCTTAAACCACGAGAAAATTTCTATCTGTTCGTGCAAAGTCATGTGGGTCTTGACCCAAATCTTAATAATTTGGTCGATGATAAGGATGGACAGCACAATCAGTGCCGCCATCCATCCCCGCTTGACTGTCTTCGGATTACTCATTTACTTCTTGCCAGCCATCTTCGACTCTACGCTCAAGGTAGCATGAGGCACAGCCTTCAGACGTTCCTTTGGAATCAACTTGCCTGTAATGCGGTCGATGCCGTAGGTCTTGTTTTCGATACGTACCAGCGCGGCCTTCAAGCCCTGAATGAACTTCTGCTGACGAGACGCCATCTGAATCAACTCCTCTTTCGATTGCGTAGCACTACCCTCCTCCAATGCCTTGTAGGTGGGTGATGTATCGTCAACGTCGTTTGAGTCCTTGTTCATCAAGGCGTTCATCATCTGGTCATAGTCACGCTTGGCCAAAGCCAGCTTCTCATTGATAATCTCACGGAACTCTTCTAATTCTTCGTCCGTATAACGAGTTTTTTCTACCATAATTTATTAGATTTTTGTTATTTGAATATTCAGTTTAAAGTCGTCGAACTCCACTGCCTGACCATCGTTAGCCTCCAGCTTCAAATCGTCGGCCAGCACCTGACGGGCAATATAGTCGCCAAAAGCCTCGACAGCCTTCGTGGATGCCTCGTTGGGTTCGATGCTCACACGGATGTGGTCTGTGATTTCCAGTCCGCTCTTCTTACGCATGTTCTGGATGCGGTTCACCAGCGTACGAGCCATACCCTCGGCACGCAGTTCATCGGTCAAGGTGATATCAAGGGCGACGGTCAGGTTGCCGTCGTTGCCAACAAGCCAGCCAGGAATATCCTCACTGATGATTTCAACGTCCTCTGCCAAGATTTCATAGCTACCCAATTGCAACTTGCCGTTGGTCTCCAGTTCAGCAATCTGCTCCTGCGTCATCTCAGCAACAGCAGCAGCTACGGCTTTCATATCCTTTCCGAACTTCTTACCCATTGTGCGGAAGTTACACTTCACCTTCTTCACCAGGATACCGGCACCTTCCACGAACTTCACCTCCTTGACGTTCACCTCTTGCAAGAAAATCTGCTTGACGGTATCGATAGCCTCGCGCTGAGCTTGGTCAACGGGAGGAATCATCAGTGTCTGCAGAGGCTGCTTCACGGCAATGCCTTCCTTCTTACGCAGTGACAGCACGATGGTGGTAATGCGCTGAGCAATGCTCATACGCTCTTCGAGGTCTTTGTTGACGAGAGCGGCGTTGAATTCAGGGAATTTGTCCAGATGGACGCTATCCAAAGCGCCACCGAGATCCTTATACAGCTGGTCGGCAAAGAATGGAGCGAACGGCGCCAACAGCTTGGCAACAGTCATCAGACACTCGTACAGCGTCTGATAGGCAGCCAACTTGTCGTTGTCCATCTCCTTGCCCCAGAAGCGTTTCTTGTTCAGACGAACATACCAGTTTGAGAGGTCTTCATCGACGAAAGCATCGATGAGTCGGCCTGCACGTGTGGGGTCATAGCCGTCCATCTCCTGCTGAACGCCCTGAACCAGCGAGTTCAGACAAGAAAGAATCCAACGGTCAAACTCAGGACGCTCGCTGACGGGAATCTGTGGTGTCTGCGGGTCGAAGCCATCCACGTTGGCATACATCGCAAAGAGCGAATACGTATTATATAAGGTACCGAAGAACTTACGGCTGATTTCAGCAACGCCCTCTGGGTCGAACTTCAGGTTGTCCCAAGGCTCGCTATTCGTCATCATATACAGGCGCACAGCATCAGAACCATACTTGTCAATCATCTCGAACGGATTGACCACGTTACCCACATGCTTTGACATCTTATTGCCCTTGGCATCGAGCACAAGACCGCTGGAGATAACGTTCTTGAAGGCTACGCTATCGAAAATCATCGTAGCGATGGCGTGCAAGGTAAAGAACCAACCACGCGTCTGATCAACACCCTCGTTGATGAAGTCGCAGGGGAAAGCAATGTTCTTGTCGATGAGTTCGGCATTTTCGAACGGATAGTGTACCTGTGCATAAGGCATTGAACCAGAGTCGAACCACACGTCAATCAGGTCAGTCTCGCGCTTCATGGGCTTGCCACTCTCGCTGACCAGCACGATATAATCAACGTAAGGACGGTGCAGGTCAATCTTGTCGTAGTTTTCCTTGCTCATATCGCCAGGAACAAAGCCCTGATCCTTCAAAAGGTTCGACTTCATCACACCAGCCTTGACGGCCTTCTCCATCTCATTATAGAGTTCCTCTACGCTACCGATGCAGATTTCTTCGCCGTCCTCTGAGCGCCAGATAGGCAGCGGCGTTCCCCAGAAGCGTGAACGCGAGAGATTCCAGTCGTTCAGATTCTCAAGCCAGTTGCCGAAGCGACCTGTACCTGTAGACTCGGGCTGCCAATTGATGGTCTTGTTGAGCTCCGACATACGTTCCTTGCAGGCTGACGACTTGATAAACCACGAATCCAACGGATAATACAACACGGGCTTATCGGTACGCCAGCAGTGAGGATAGTTGTGGACGTGCTTCTCAATTTTGAACACCTTGTTCTGCGCCTTCAGGTCCATGCAGATAGAGATATCCAGCGTCTCGTCCTTGTCGGTCAGCGTCTCGTCGTAGGCGTTCTTCACGTAACGGCCTGCAAACTTATTCCATTCGTCGACGTTCACATAGTTCTTGACGAACTCAGGGTCGAGGTCTTCGATAACGAAGTACTTACCCTGCAGGTCAACGACAGGACGCTCCTGCCCCTTCTTGTCAATCAGAACAATCGGACAGATTCCAGCCTTCTTGGCTACGAAGGCATCGTCAGCACCAAAGTTGGGTGCAATATGTACGATACCGGCACCATCGTCAGTGGTTACATAATCGCCAGGAATCACCTTGAAGGCGTCGCCCATGGGTTTGATGGCGGGCATCAGCTGCTCATATTCCATACCTACGAGGTCAGTACCTTTGTAGCGGGCCACGATGCGATAAGGAATCAGCTTCTCACCTTTCTTGTATTCGGGAAGTTCGCCACCGTCGGTGATAGCACCCTCAGCGGGCAGATAGGCGTTCAGACGAGCCTCGGCCAGCACCAGCGTTACTTTGTCGGCAGTATAAGGATTGTAGGTCTGCACAGCCACGTAGTCAATCTTCGGACCTACGCAGAGGGCTGAGTTGGCAGCCAGTGTCCACGGTGTCGTCGTCCAAGCCAAGAAGTATGGTGTACCCCACTGAGCCATCTCGGGCTTCGGATTCTTCATCTTAAACTGAGCGGTACACGTGGTATCCTTCACGTCGCGGTAGCAACCAGGCTGGTTCAATTCATGACTTGAAAGTCCCGTTCCTGCAGCTGGCGAATAAGGCTGGATGGTATAACCCTTATAGAGCAGACCCTTCTTGTAGAACTGCTTCAGCAGCCACCACAGCGTCTCGATGTACTTGTTGTCGTAAGTGATGTAGGGATTGTCGAGGTCCACGAAGTAACCCATCTTCTCCGTCAGGTCACGCCACTCCTGCGTGTACATCATCACATTCTCACGACACTTCTTGTTGTAGTCCTCTGTCGAGATATATTTGTCGCTCTCCTTGTTGTCAATGTCAGCCTTGGTGATACCCAATTCCTTCTCGACGCCCAGCTCTACGGGCAGTCCATGGGTGTCCCAACCAGCCTTACGCTTGACCTGAAATCCCTTCATAGTCTTATAGCGGTTGAAGGTGTCCTTGATGCTGCGCGCCAGCACGTGATGGATTCCAGGGTGACCATTGGCCGATGGAGGACCCTCAAAGAATACAAACTGCGGACAACCCTCTCTCTCCGTCACGGAGCGCCAGAAGATGTTTTGCTCCTTCCACATCTGCAGCACGTCATTGTTCGTCTGCGTCAAATTCAAGCCGTTGTGTTCGGCAAATTTCTTACTCATTACGTACGTATTTTTATTCGTTGTTTTCAATTGATGTGCAAAGGTAAGCATTTTTTTCCAAACCACAAAATTTTTACCTCGCAATTGAGAATGTTTTTAACAAAGTATATGACAGACTCCTTATAGGCAATTACCAAACCATCGATGACAAATGACAAATGACAGTTTTTTGAAAACAAAACGAAATAAGTAATAGTATTATATATATTATAATATATATAATACTATTTATACAATAAACAAAAAAATCCAAAATCAAATAACTGTCATCTGTCATAACTGTCAGAGAAAGACACACACATTCAGTGTGTCTTTCCCTGTCTTTCCCTGTATAGTGTTGACTCCCTCAGAGCCTTGATTTGTTACTGTTTTGTTAATTACTGTTTATTATACTGATTTTGTTGACTTATCTCTCT
>CADCDY010000087.1 GCA_902800245.1 uncultured Prevotellaceae bacterium | reverse complement strand
ACTTCGACGAAGAGTCAGACGGGTCACGAGATGTGGATGGCTGGTGCTTCGGAGATTATCTATTCGATGCTGATGATGAAGAACGGTTTCATTGCCGGCAACGTGAATTTCGAGAATCCTGACGAAGAGACGGCCTGCATCAATGTGCTGGGTGAGACCAAGGAGATAGCCTTCGACCAGTTCCTGAGCAACTCGTTCGGTTTCGGAGGAACCAATTCGACACTGATCGTGAAGAACATGTAAAATTAAAACATTCAACTTTCTCAAGTTGTAGGAGTTAAGGAGTTAAAGGAGTTATGGAGTTAAGACAATACCCATTACACTGATAATTCCATGGAGGATGGAGATACTAGACTGATGTCATAACTCCTTAACTCCATAACTCCTTAACTCCAAAAGAGTTGAGCGAATGCGAAACTTAAATTAAAACATTATAAAATTAAAACAGTAAAAAATTAATTATGACAAGAAATGAAATTATTGAGCAGGTTAATGAGCTGCTCGCAGGTGAGTTTGAAGTAGAAGTAAGTGACATCACTCCGGAGGCAAACATCAAGGAAACGTTGAGCCTCGACAGTCTGAGCCTGGTAGACATGGTGGCACTGCTGCAGGTGAATTACAAGGTAACCATCCCTGTAGCTGAATTACACAAGATTCAGACGTTCAACGACTTATACGACTACATTGAACAGAATATTCCTGCATGAAGTTGAAAGACGAAGACATCAAACTGGTGATTCCGCAGCGTGAACCATTCATCATGCTGGACGAGATTGAGACGTGTGACGACACCCATGCCGTCACCGCTCTCACCGTCCGCGCTGACAATTATTTCATGCTACCCGACGGCACCATTTCCGAGACTTGTCTGATAGAGCATATCGCCCAGTCGTGCTCGGCAATGATGGGCTGTCAGATACTGAGTCAGCATTTGGAGAATCCCCCCGTGGGACTTATCGGTGAGGTAAAGCGCTTCGAATGTCACCGTCGTCCTCGTCTGGATGAGAAGATAGATACGTCCATTGAATTCGGCTTTACGTTCGGCAATGTGACTATTGCTAGCGGCGAGAGTCGTGTAGGCAAGGAACTGGTAGCCAAGGCGCAGCTAAAGATATTTGTGCAGCAATGACAAGTTTCTTCATTCATATATATCGTTATTTTCGCAACCATCGACTGATTTGCTGGCTGTCGATGATAGCTTTGTTCGCTTTCTTTGGCTATTTTGCCGCACAGCTACATCTGGAGGAGGATATCAACAAGCTGATGCCGTCGTCAAAGAATGAGGACGGCACGACCAAACTCGCCTTTGCCGACCTGAAAATCAAGGATAAGACATTCGTGCTGTTTGAGGGGAGTGACGTCGGGAAACTGACGCAAGTCTGCGATGCATTTGCTGACTCACTCAAACAAGATTCGATGCTGGTAGAAGACTTGTTCTATCGTTTGGATGAAGACCTGCTACCCAGCGGCATTGACTATCTGTCAGAGCATTTGCCTGCCTATATCGACACTACGGCCTACACACATTTCGACTCACTTTTGACACGTGAACACTTCGCCCAACAGATGCAAGAAAACCACGACGACCTGTTGAGCGAAGTGGGAGAGATGTTTCCGGAACTGATTGAGATGGACCCGCTGGGCATGCGCAACGTGTTGGCAGAGCAGATGGCACCATTGTTGAGTGCCGGCAGCTATAAGACCATTGACAACCACTTCTTCGTGCCCGATTCCACGGTGTGCATCGCCTTCCTGACACCCCGTTTCTCTTCGACTAATACAGGACAAGGCTCTGCACTCTTTGAACGGCTGAACACACTCATCGAGCAGTTTGCCACGGCCTATCCTGATATACGTATCAGTTATCACGGCACGCCGGCAAGCGGTTATTACAACTCCACAACCATCAAGCGCGACCTGACGACTACCATTGCCGGAGCACTCGTGCTGGTTTTGATATTCCTTTTCGTCTGTTTTCGTCGTTGGGATACCATTCCCCTGCTTTTGTTGCCTGTCGTCTTCGGCACCCTCTTCGGCCTTTCGATCATGTATTGGCTGAAAGGGGAATTCTCGTTGCTGGCTTTGGGCATAGGCGGTGTGGTGCTGGGCGTCGCCCTGAGTTACGTACTCCATATTCTGACCCATCACCAATATGTGACTGATGGAGAGCAACTGCTGCGCGACCAGGTAAAGCCCGTCTTGCTGGGCTGTGTCACCACTATCGGTTCGTTTGCAGGACTTATCTTCATCAATACCGCCCTGTTGCAGGACTTCGGACTGTTCGCTGCCTTTGCCATCCTCGGCACCACGCTGTTCTCATTGGTCTATATACCGCAGTTGTTAGAGGTCAAAGGTCAAAGGTCAAAGGTCAAAGGCTTCCCGGCCTTTATCGAGGCTATCAACTCTTATCCTTTCGACCGCAACAAACCCTTGTTGGCCATTGTCTGTCTGGTGATAGTCGTTGGAGTAGGGGCCTACCTTGTGGGCGGCATTCGTTTCGATGCCGACATGCATAATCTGGGCTATGAGGACCCGATGACTGAACACTCGGAGAATTTACTTCGCAGCAAGACCTATACAGGCGACAAGACCAAATACTTTGCCAGTAAAGGCCAAACGATGGAAGAAGCCATCAGCCATTTCGCCATCCTTGACCGTAAGCTCGACTCGCTACAGCAACTCGGTCTTGTCAAGGACTACACCCATACCAATCAGGTTTTCGTTCCTATGCACGTTCAGCAGGAGCGAATCGATGCCTGGAAGAATTACTGGACACAGGATAGGCTCGGCAAAGTGCGCACGCTGATAGCGCAGACGGCACCACAGGCTGACCTCACTCCCGAGGCCTTTGACACTTTCTTCGAAGCGGCTACCCGTGACTACGAGCCAGATTCGCTTTATGCCGCAGGGCTGATTCCCGCAGGTTATCAGTCAACGCTGATGGAGCATTCGTATGGCGGCGATTATCTATGCTTTACCTCCGTGCGTTGTGCCAACGACTCTGTGCGCAGCAGCGAGAGCGACTATATCCGTATCTGTGATGCCATTGCCAGCGACCCCAATCTGCTGGTGCTCGACACCTATTATTATACTACCGATACGCTGCTCCAGATGAATGATGACTTCAATGTGCTGCAGTGGATTTCCATGCTTTTCGTCTTTGTCGTGTTGCTGCTGAGTTTCCATTTTAATGTCAAGCACACCTTACTTGGCTTCATGCCGATTTTATTCAGTTGGCTTATCGTGCTTGGAGCAATGGTATTGTTCGACGTGCGTTTCAATCTTATCAGCATCATCATATCGACTTTCATTTTCGGTATTGGAGTGGATTACAGCATCTTCGTCATGAATGGGCTTACGTCTGATAACGACAATAAACTGCACTATCATAAGACGGCTATCCTCCTCAGTGCTGTCACTCTGATAACTACGGTCAGCAGTATGCTTCTCGCAAATCATCCTGCTATTCGCAGCGTCGGATTCTCAACGCTTGTTGGTCTGCTCTCGGCAGTCGTTTTGGCATACGTATTACAGCCCGCCGTCTATAAGAAGGTAAAAAAGTAAAAGGTCAAAGGTCAGAGGATGATGTACGATGTCGTTGTCATAGGTAGCGGATTGGGCGGACTGGTGTGTGCCAGACAGTTGGCGAAGGAGGGCAGGAGCGTGCTCGTGCTCGAACGCCAGACACAGCCGGGTGGTTGTCTGCAGAGCTATCGCCGTGGGAACTTCGAATTCGACACGGGTTTGCATTATGTCGGCGGACTGGCAGAGGGCCAACCGCTACATGAGGCTTTTGAGCAGTTGGGACTGATGCGACTACCCTGGGTACAGCTGGATGTTGATGGTTTCGACCAAGTGACCATCGGAAACCAGACATTCCCTTTGGCTGAGGGCTTTGACCACTTTGCCAGCGTGCTGGGTGAGTATTTCCCCAAGGAGAAGACCGCTCTGAGGCAGTATGTCGATATGCTTCGCCACCTGCCACCAATGGAGGATACTGTCGAAGTGAATGCCTACGACTGGCTGTCATCGCTGTTTCATGATCCGCTGCTCGTCAATGTACTTTCAGCTACAGCCATGAAGATGGAACTGAGGCGGGAGTCGCTGCCGCTGTTTAACTTTGCCCATTCGATGAGCAGTTATATCCAGAGCAGTTGGAGGCTTAAGGGTGGTGGCAACATGATCATCGATTCACTGGTAAACGACATCAAGTCCTTTGGAGGAGAGGTTGTCTGTCGTGCTGAGGTGGAGGAACTCGTGGAGCAGGACGGCAGGATAGTGGCGGCAAAATGTTCAAATGGCCAAACCTACGAAGGGCGTGTGTTCATCAGCGATGTACACCCGCAACTGACGTTTGGCTGGTTGAAGGAGTCGCGTATAATGAAAGGCATCTTCCGCCGTCGAATAAATACATTAGAGAATACTTTCGGCATGTTTACGGCATCGTTGGTGCTGAAACCGAATATGCTGCCTTATTTCAATCACAACAAATACGTCTACAAGAAGGCTAATGTGTGGACATTCCATGAGGATATTGCCGATGTGGGTGGGGTGATGGTGAGTTGTCGTGTGCCAGAGAGCGGAGACTATACGAGGCAGATAGACTTGCTGACTCCCATGCCGTGGACACTTTGCAAAGACTGGGAGGACACCCTTGTTGGGCGGCGTGGCGATATTTACGAACAGCAAAAGCAGCGGATGGCCGATGAGTGCATTCGTCTGGCAGAAAGGGTTATACCCGGTTTGCGAGATATGGTGGAGAATGCAACGCCACACTCTGACCATAGTTCAGAGAAATGTTACACCAGTACACCGCTGACGTGGCGTGACTATACGTTGTCGCCTTGTGGCTCGGCTTTTGGCATCAGGAAGGACTGTCGCCAGTCGCTGATAACCATGCTGTCGCCTAAGACGCCTATTCCCAACCTGTTCCTAACGGGACAGAGTCTGGTATTGCACGGACTGGAGGGTGTGACGATGACGGCATTCAAGACACTGAAAACTATTAAGAACGAAAAAATATAATCAAGAATATACATATGAAACATTTATTTTTATTATTAAGCTGCCTGTTCGCATTTTGCGCGCAAGCACAGACCGTGACCAAAGTGAGCCATTCGAAGGCTGTCAAGACCGATGTCGTAACCACAGGCGATGTGACTATCCGCAAGCCTGACTATATCTGCATTTCTACAGACGGAGGAAAAGACCAGTTGCTGATGGACGGTACGCAGTTTACTATGACTCAGAAAGGTAAGAAACATGTCACCGACAGCCGCAAGAATCCACTTTTTGCCGACTTTCATGCTGTATTGAAAGCCGTCATCAATCACCAGCCGATTCCTGCCAGTGACGATGTCAAGGTGACCACTAAGGGTAATGAGCAAACCATCACCATCACTCCTTCTGGTAAAAAGCGTCAGATGTTTACTTCCTTCGTCCTCGTTGTTGACAGCAAGTCGTCAACGATGAAGCGATTGCGGATGAATGGACGTAGTGAGAGCTACACAGAATACACCTTTAAGTAAGTCTGCTGAGAGACATAAAAAAATAAAGAAAAAAATATTGCGGAACGGGTATTTTTTTGTACCTTTGCAAATAAAATAATCATTTAATTCTATAAGACTATGGGTAAGATTAAGACTATCGGCATTTTGACGTCTGGCGGCGACTCGCCTGGTATGAATGCAGCTATTCGTGCCGTGACGCGTTCTGGTATTTATAATGGTTTTAACATCAAAGGTATCTATCGTGGTTACGAAGGACTGATGAACGGTGAGGTGAAGACCTTCACGACGGAGGACGTCAGCGGTATTATTACCCGCGGCGGAACGATCCTGAAAAGTGCCCGTTCGAAGGATTTCATGACGGTGGAAGGTCGTCAGAAGGCTTATGAGACATGCTTGAAGGAGGAGATAGACGCATTGGTTGTGATTGGTGGTAACGGTTCGCTGACTGGTGCGCGCGATTTCGCCCTTGAACACGACTTCACTTGTATCGGTCTTCCTGGTACTATTGACAACGACTTGTATGGTACCGATGCTACCATCGGCTACGACACGACGATGAACACGATTATGGAGTGCGTGGACCGCATTCGTGATACAGCGAACTCGCACGAGCGCATCTTCTTTGTCGAGGTGATGGGACGTGACGCTGGATTTCTTGCACAGAATTGTGCTATTGCCTGCGGTGCCGAGGCAGCTATCGTGCCTGAGGAAACAACAGACGTCGACCAGCTCGCAGCATTCATGGGCCGCGGTATCCGTAAGTCGAAGAAGTCGTGTATTGTCATTGTTTCAGAGAGTCCGAAGTGTGGCGCCATGTATTATGCCGAGCGCGTAAAGAAGGAGTTCCCGGGGTTCGATGTGCGCGTGTCGATTCTCGGCCATCTGCAGCGCGGCGGTTCGCCGTCGGCCCGCGACCGCATTCTGGCCAGTTGTACGGGTGTTGGTGCCATTGAGGCCATTTTGCAGGGGCAGAGAAACGTAATGGTGGGTGTGCGCAACAACGATGTGGTGTATGTGCCCTTCTCGGAGTGCATCCGTACCGATAAGCGTTTCGACAAACGACTCATCAATGTGCTGGACGAACTGAGCATTTGATATTTTCCAGATACGGAGTTCCCGGATTAAACGGATGTCAGATGAAGAAAGCACTTTTGTTTTTTGCTTTTTTACTGTTTAACGTCGTATACGCGACGGCGCAGCCCTTTGTGTTTACACCTCAGTGGACTGCGCAGGCGCAGTTTGCTGGCTATTATGTTGCTGAGGCGAAGGGCTTTTATCGCGAAGTTGGAGTGAATGTCCGGATAGAGCATCCTTCCGCTACGCAGCCCGCTATGAGTCGTCTGCGTAAGAACCAGTGTCAGGCTACGACGCTGCAGTTGTGTCAGGCCATGGAAATCGTGGACGACGGCATCCCTTTGGTAAACATCCTTCAGACCTCGATGAACAACGCAATGGTCATCGTTTCGGCACGTGGTAAGGATCCGCTGACGCAGAAAGGTGCGAAGGTTGGCATTTGGAGTGTCGGTTTCGGTCAGTTGGCTATCTGTATGAGCATCAAGGACCATCTGGACTACGAGTGGGTGCGTTTCGCACAGAATGTCAACCTGTTTGTGACTGGAGCGTTGGACGCCACGTTGGCCATGAGTTACAACGAGTATTACCAGTTGGTGCAGGCCGGCATGGAACTGTCGGACAAGAACGTTTACCGCTTTTGTGACCACGGGTATAATGTGCAGGAAGACGGTGTGTATATGACGCGCGACTACTACGAGAAACATAAGGATCAGGCGCAGAATTTCGCTGCCGCCAGCAGACGCGGGTGGGAGTGGGCTGCTGCTCATCCTGATGAGGCGCTGGACATAGTGATGAAGTATGTGGACCGCGAGCACATTGCCACGAACCGCGTGATGCAACGGCTGATGTTGAAAGAGGTGTTGCGTCTTCAGGTGGATCGTGAGTCGAAGAAACGCGAGTTCCGCCTTCGCCCGGATATGGTGAAACAGGCCAGCCAGCTGATGGTGGAAAACCAGATGCTGAGCCGTAATGTGACGTACGAAGAACTAATGGACAAACGATAGACTATGGATAAGATATTCTCATATATCCACCGGAAGCTGTCAGTTCGTGTCAGTCTGTGGGTCGTCATGTTTGCCGCTGTCATCTTCATCGCCGCCCTTGGTTTTTTGTTCTACCAGTCACGTGAGGCCGTGCGTCAGGAGGCTATCAGCCGTGCTACGCAGATATTGGATAAGACATCGTTGCGCGTGGAGGGTATTCTGAACCGTGTTGAAGTAGCCACTGGCATGACAGAATGGCTTGTGCAGCGACATCCCGATAAGGCCGACTCAATGTTTGTCTATAGCCGCGGAATGTTGCTGAACAATCCCGATTTCTATAACTGTTCGATAGCCTTCGAGCCTTACTATTTCAAAGATAAGGGTTTGTATTTTTCTGCCTATTCCAAGCATAATGGCGACTCTATTCGCACCATTCAGGGCGGTAGCGAGAATTACCAGTACTTTTTCGCTGATTGGTATCTCATGCCCACATTGCTTGGTCATGCGTGTTGGACAGAGCCCTACATGGACTACGACGCCCCTACCAATACCAGTGAGATGGTTACCTCCTACTGTCAGGCCATCAAAGCAAGCGATGGTAGTTTCATAGGAGTCATTAATACCAGCTTGTCACTGAACTGGCTCTCGCAGACCATTTCTGCCGTGAAGCCATATCCTAATTCCTATAGCATTATGATTGGTCGCGGTGGTACTTATTTCGTGCATCCCGACTCGACGAAAATTACGCGTCAGACCATCTTTACGCAAACTTTAGAAAATCCTGACACGGCGATGGTTTCTTTGGGCCATGCCATGCAGCGTGGCGAAGAAGGCGTGCGTGAAATGCACATCAACGGTGAGCATTGCTATGTGTTCTATAAACCATTGGGCAAGACGGGCTGTTCGATGGCTATTGTATGTCCGGAAAGCGATATCTTTGGTGGCTTCGACCGTCTGAGACGAACAGTCATGGCCATTGTATGCGTCGGATTGTTGTTGATGCTGTATTTCTTCATTCGTATTATTACCCGAGAGCTCAGTCCGCTGCGTCGTTTGGCCCGCGAGGCTGAGACGATTGCTTCTGGACAGTTCGATACACAATTGCCTAACTTCGAACGTACCGATGAAATCGGCCAGTTGAGCCAGTCGTTCGGTAATATGCAGCAGTCATTGGTTCGTTACATCGAAGAACTGAAGGATACTACCGCCCAGAAGGCATCTATTGAGAGCGAGCTGAACGTAGCCAACAGCATCCAGATGTCGATGTTGCCCAATGTATTCCCTGATCGTGAGGGTCTGGACATGTATGCCTCGATGACACCAGCGAAGGAAGTCGGTGGCGATTTGTACGGCTACTTATTGAAGAATGATAACCTGTATTTCTGCCTTGGTGACGTGAGTGGTAAGGGCGTTCCCGCGTCGTTGTTTATGGCTCAGGTCACGCGACTGTTCCGAACACTAGCCAATCAGCAGTTATCACCCTCCGATATTTGTACGCACATGAATGATGCGCTGTCTGGTGACGAGAATCCTACGAACATGTTTGTTACGCTGTTCGTTGGCATGGTCGACCTCACTTCAGGACATCTCTCTTTCTGTAATGCCGGTCACAATCCGCCTGTCATTGGTGGTGGTGAGCATCATGGAGATTTCCTAGAGATGAAACCGAACTTCCCCATTGGTGTATTGCCAGGATTGGAGTTTGAAGGCGAGGAGATTGAGAGCATCAAGGGACGAGCACTGTTTATTTATACCGATGGCTTGAACGAGGCTGAGAACCGCGAACACGAACAGTTTGGTGATGAACGGTTGCTTGACATTCTGCGCAATACGCATTTCGACTCGGCACGACAAGTTATTGAAACGCTGGCAGCCGAAGTGGAGAAACATCGCGATGGTGCCGATCCAAACGACGATTTGACGATGATGTGTCTGCGCATCAGTTGATGATATATAAATATAATTTACGTTTATGGATTTCAAGGATTTAGTTCAGCAACGCCGCTCGCACCGTAAGTTTACGGCTGAGGAAATCGACGGCGAGGATGTGAAGATGATATTACGTGCAGGACTGATGTCACCGACATCGAAGGGCCAGCGCGCGTGGCAGTTTGTAGTGGTCGACAACAAGGCGGACCTTGAGAAATTGTCTGACGCGAAAGATCTGGGCGGTGCGTTCATCAAGGATGCTGCTATGGCTATTGTCGTACTTGGTGACCCCATGCAGAATGATTGCTGGGTGGAGGATGGTTCGATTGCTGCCATCACCATGCAGTATCAGGCAGAGGAGTTGGGTATTGGTTC
>CADCDY010000086.1 GCA_902800245.1 uncultured Prevotellaceae bacterium | reverse complement strand
TGACGGGCATCGTGTAACTCTTCTCATGGATGGCGAACACCTTGAAATCGTTCAATGTCGTGCCTTCCAGAAAGTCAAACTCTTTTGTGTCAAGAGGCAAGGGTTTGAAATAAAGGACAAATTTCCTGAGCCAAGTATCCTTGTCGGTGTAGCACTCCTCATCCAGCGCGATGCTGTCGCTTCCAACAATGGCATACGTCTTGCCATCCGATTGCAGATAACTCTCCCCAGAAATCCGAAACCACCCATTTGGTGGATACTGATAAGCGGCATATAGCGTTGTCTTCTCTTTCGAGAATTCCACCTTTGTTATCATCAACTGAGGATTGGGAGAATAGCCTACCGCCAAATCTTCCCATATCACTTTCTTCTGCCCCATCGTCACCACACTGACGAAAGCAAACAACAATGTTAAGATCTTTGTTTTCATTTGTTTCTTTTACTTCTGTATATAATAACGAGAAAATTCCTTTCTTCTTATATACAAACGCCACTTTCTGCAAAAATATCCCTCCAAAACGGTTTACCTTTCTTCAGGTTAAATGTTAAATTTATCGAAAATCAATAAAGTTTTATCGAATTTGTTTGAAAAAAACACTGGGGACGGGTACCTGTTTTCACTTGAAATATGTCAGGTGACATTCCTGTCATAACCCTTTTATTTCTCCTTTTATTTCTGCATCTACCACGTAAATATCGCCATCGTTGTCTTTCAGCACGTTTCTGGGCACCAAGTCCCAAACTTCATACATGCTATTGGCGAATCGTCCCTCATTGTTCTTCTTCGTAAAACCAATAGCTGTCATGTATGTTTCAATCTCAATGGGTGTTGCTGGCTGAGCATTCTTCACCAAATCCTGCTGCAAAACAGGCATTACGCTACGCCCGCCATAACCTGCAAAACCTATAAAATAATAGAATGTGTCTGGAAATATTGAATTGTGAAGTATAACCTTTTCAAGCAGATTAACGATACTACCACTATTCAACAGATTGTTCACTTTGAAAACCGTATCTTCACGAGTATAGATGTCATTTTCGTTTCCGCTTGCACCTGGCAGACCCAAATCAAACACTTCGTCCATTGGAATCCACATACCTTTCTCTTTGGCATACAATTCCGTCGAACGCTGTTCCGCATCAAAGCGACTTACATGTTCTTGGCCAGCTCCAGATTCCGCTTCATATATCTGACTGCGTCTTCTGAGCTCATCGGCGATTTCCGCGATTCGCTGATTTTCTGCATCTTTCTCTCCGATGCCTCTTTGTGAAATTGGTTGAGATAAGTCATACTTCATTTTCTTAACTTTGCTGCAAAGATAAGAACTATTTTGTAATCTTCCAAATTATTTGCCATCATTAACTATAATGATATATAGCGATACTCTCTCTCTTAATCGTTTTGTTGAATTGTCATTCGACAAAACTCTCCTTCGGCATAGCTCAAACAAGTTTGGCTCTGCTCTCTCTTAATCGTTTTGTTCATAATAGTAGGAATAGTCGATACCTTTCATGAAGATTTCGCGGTCGTCAATGCGGTCTGTCATTGCTCCTTGGAGCAACGATTTGATGGCACGGGCGTCTGTCGTACTTTGCTTCATTGCAGATAAATACGCTTTCTTGTCTATCTTACTCCAATCAACACAAAGTTTCAGGCGCGCCTTGAAGATAAGGTCCAGCCAAATGCGTGTTGAGCGCCCATTGCCCTCCATAAAGGGATGGGCTACGTTCATCTCTACATATTTATTGACAATCTCATCGAAAGTGGTCTCTGCCATACCTTCAATCATTCTCAAATTTTGCATCAGATATTCTGCACGACAGAACAAGGTACCATCTTTCCAAATGGTCTTGGTGCGTATCTGACCTGCAAAATCATATAGACCACCAAAAATATATGCATGAATTTGTTGCAGGCACTCAACGGTTCCCGGCTTCATACTGTCGAGCAAGCCGCTCTCGATAAGCGTATAGGCTTTTTTCTTGCTCTGTCCATCTATGGTATTATCGCTATAAACGAACCAGTCGAGAAATGTCATCGCGCGGTTGCTAGGGTAATTCTTAGCCATCGTTTTTACGCTCTCAGCATCAATCACATCGGCAAAACGCTGTTTACCATCTGGAGCCTCGAATTTGAAGTGGTTAGTGACACTAACCAGTTGAATGCCATCCTTAACAAACTTTCCTTTCAGGTACTTCCAATAGTTTCGAGATTTCTTATAATCCTCCTCATCGTTGATGGCGCGTACGATGTCAGTAGCCGAGAACCACCACTTGCTGTGTTCCTCGTCCCAGACTGCACGTACTTCGCGGTCGTTGAAAAAGCGGATTGATTTCTTGCTCATTTCAGTTCCGATTTTGCTGCAAATATAGTCAATTATCTTTGAACCGCCAAACTTTTATTCAGAAAAGTCAGTTGGGACACGAGCCACATAGCGACACAAGGTGTTGTCTTCGTAGGTCTCACGGCTGAGCAACGAGACGTTGGCAGGAAGGTGGGGAGCACGGGTGCCGTCAGTAACAGTCATAGCGCCTGTTTCGACACGAATCTCGTCCCAGAGACCAGCGGTGATAAACGATTCGAGCGTCTGACGGCCACCCTCGACGATGAGCGACTGAATGACGTGCTGGTAGAGGTCGTCCATGAGTTGTGGCAAGGGACGATTGTGGGTCAGGACGATGCGCTTGGGATTGGGTCCGTGCCAATGGCGGACAGTCAACAGCGGATGTTCGCGTACATCGGTGGTATGGCCTACGAGGATGGCATCCTCCTCGGCACGCAACTGATGGGAGAGCATCTGCGTCTGTTCGTTGCTGATCTGCAAGGCTTTACCGTGGTCGTCGATGAATCCATTGGCGGTCTGTGCCCATTTGAGGATAATGTACGGACGGTGCTCACGATGATAGGTGAAAAAACGGCGATTCAGCCACTGGCATTCCTTCTCGAGCACACCGACAGTGACGTCGATGCCGGCCTCCTGTAACTTCCGGATGCCCCTACCCTGCACCTCGGCAAAGGGATCAATAGTGCCTACGACCACACGACGGACACCCTTCTTGATAATCAGGTCGGCACAGGGCGGTGTCTTGCCGTAATGTGAACAGGGTTCCAGAGAAACATAGATGGTGGCATCCTTTAATAAAGCCTCATCGTCAGGACGTACACTGGCAAAGGCGTTGACCTCCGCATGGCCCTCGCCGCAACGTACGTGGTAGCCTTCGCCGATAATTTTAGAGGTAAGAAGTGAGAGGTGAGAGGTGAGAGGGGCAACGATTACAGCCCCTACCATGGGATTGGGCCGTGCTCCCTGAATACCGTTTGCAGCCAGTTGGATACAACGCTGCATGTAAAATTCATCGTTCGTCATAGCTGCAAAGGTACGAATAAGCGAGGAAAATACCAAATTTATTTGAGTATTTTCGAGCGAGAGTGCCTTCTCGCGAAGCGAAAAGGTACGAATAAGTGAGGAAAATACCAAATAAAATAAAATTTATTTGGATATTTGCTTGATTTACACTATCTTTGCCGGCAGAAACAATTAAAAGGAACATCCCTATGAAAAGAACTATTAACTCCCTGTTCGTGATGTTGTTGATGACAGCCGGTATATTTGTACTATCGGGCTGTAGTAAGGACGACGATAAGCAGGCTGACAATCAGACAAAAGAGGATGCCGTGCTGACAGCCAGTCCACTGATGGCTGCTGCAAAATCGTTTAACGAGCAGCTGTCAGACCTGAACTTCCAGGAACTGGAAGGACTGAAAGAGGTGGTACCCTATACGACAGCAATGACCCGTGCTGACGAGAATAACGAACGCACTGAGTTTGAGAATAAACTGTCGGAACTGCTAACCTTGCTGGAAGGCGAGCAGGCTAAGACACGTGCCGTGACGCTGGGACGTCGATTCTCGTTCCAAGCCTTTAACGATGCCCTTAGCCTGGCATGGGATTTGTCGGTGACATTAGGTGATATGGGCGAGAGCAGCTCTTCGTGGTTTGGTCTGAACACCACCAAGAAGGGTGAGGTAAACTATACCGCCAAGGATGGCAGTCTGTATACGGTGAAGGGTGAAATCATCAAGGAAGTGACCATCAAGTGGCGAGGCTTCAATACGCACACTGTGACGACCAAAGCCAGCGAGTTCTATATCTTTAAGAACAATGAACAGGTGGTAAGGATTGAGTCTGGTTCAGAGACTGAGCGTCCTTGGTGGTTGCCGATTATCATTAAAGACTACTTCTATAATGGTCAACTGTACTACCACGACTATGAAATTAACCTGACATATGACAAGAACAGCTCGCACAGACGTACTGTAGACCTGACCTACGGCAAGGTGGGTGAAGAAACTCCGTTGCTGACCATGACCGCCCACCTGGAAGACGATGGCGATCTCCTGAAGTTGCTCACTCACGATGTCAAGGTACATGCCGACTTCACCGTCAAGGCGATGGACAACAAGTTGGTCTTTGTTGGCACGACGGACAACGTCAACTATCTGGTAGTCAACGGAGTAAAGGTTGCCAAATGTATGGAAGAAGGTACGACGGAACAGGAATGTAAGGCTATCGTTGCAGACTTCAACAGCAACTTGACGCTGTCACTGCTGATGGCAGACGTACCAGTTGGTGATCTATATATGGATGCCGTGCAGAATGCCCAGAATGGTCTCTACTACCCAACGGTGATGATACACTCCGAAATGTTGGGTAATAAGGACTATTCGGTGATAGCCATTCTGCAGATGCTGGGTGTTGAACTGCCTGAGATTTTTAGAACGGTAGCACAGATTAGCCAATGACTTATCGCCAGTTGTGGCAACGATTAGTCCCTGTTTATGGCGAGGGCGAGGCGCAGGCCATTGCGAGACTCATCTATGAGGTGCGCTATGGTTTGACATTAAGTGACCTGCTGATGGGCCGTGATAGTAGCGTGCCACAAGACGAACTGGAGCAAATTGCAATTAGGCTGGAGCGACAGGAGCCTGTGCAGTATATACTGGGACAGGCAGACTTTTATGGCAGGACGTTTGTGGTCAATGAGCATGTGCTGATTCCAAGGCCGGAGACAGCAGAATTGTGCCAGTGGATAATAGCAACGGACGCTACCCATATCCTCGACATCGGTACAGGTTCTGGTTGTATTGCCATTACGCTGGCAGCTGAGATGCCCGAGGCTGAGGTGACGGCATGGGATATCTCAGAAGAGGCATTAAAAGTTGCAGAGGAGAATGCCAAACGTACCGATGTTCATGTGAAGTTCGAACAAGTGGACATCCTACATCTTCCCTCTTCCATCTTACATCAGACCTCCGCCTTCGACCTCATCGTCAGCAATCCCCCTTATATATGTAATAAGGAACGCGAGACAATGGAGGCCAACGTATTGGAACACGAACCACATACAGCACTGTTTGTACCTAACGACGACCCGTTGCTGTTTTATCGTGCCATAGCGCAATACGGACAGACGGCACTGAAAGAGGGCGGTTGGTTGTATTTCGAGATAAATCCTTTATATGCGGAGCCTTTACGAGAAATGTTGAGTAAGATGTCGTACCACGACATCGAAATCAAAGAAGACCAATACGGTAAACGACGAATGATAAGAGCAAAACGATGAAAAGTGAGAAAGAAGCCTACCTGACGTTGGCTGCGCTGTGCGCACAAGCCGAGCACTGCCAATGGGAAATGCTAGAGAAGATGCGTCGCTGGGAAGTGCCCGAGGAAGCACAGGCCCGCGTGATGCAACGACTGGTAAAGGAACGCTATGTCGATGACGAGCGCTATGCACGGGCTTTCGTCAAGGATAAGATCCGGTATAACAAATGGGGCCGTCGTAAGGTGGATCAGGCGCTGTGGCAGAAACATATCGATGAAGATATCCGTAAACGTGTGCTCGACGAGGTAGACGATGAGGAATATCTTGGTATGTTGCGACCTTTATTAAAACAGAAGCGCAAGTCGACGAAAGCCAACAGCGACTACGAATTGAATCAGAAACTGATGCGCTTTGCAATGGGACGCGGCTTTACGTTTGATATCATCCGCCAGTGCATTGACGTGGAAGAAGAACCAGAGGACGAAGATTTCTAAATGAACAATGAACTGGTGGACGCGTTTTCTTGACTTTATCTCGCCGAGACAGTGTGTGGTCTGCGGTGAACGACTATCACCCACAGAACGAAGTCTTTGTTCCGTATGCGTGCTACACCTGCCTCGTACCACCTATCAGTTTACACCTAACGACAACCCCATGGCCCAGTTGTTCTGGCATCTGACACCTGTAGAACGTGCTGCAGCCTTGTTGTTTTACGAGCCTCATTCGGAGATGGCACGTATTGTTTACGACATGAAATACCACGACCGCCCGGATATCGGTGAGGATATGGGTAGGCTGATGGCCAACGAGATGCAGTTTGCACGCTATTTCGACGGCATCGACGTGCTGCTTCCCGTGCCGTTAAGTCGCAAACGCTTGCGACAACGCGGCTATAATCAGAGTGAACAATTGGCCATTGGAATTAGCGACATCACCAATCTGCCTATCGCCACCAAAGCCCTGCGTCGCAAACATTTCGTCAAGAGTCAGACGCAGCTCAGCCGTCATGAACGCCAGGAGAACGTAGCAGAAATCTTTGAACTGTGCGACGATAGCACGCTGAAAGGCAAACACGTACTACTTGTGGACGATATCTGTACTACAGGAGCCACCTTGATATCCTGTGTGGATGCCCTCAAGGACATCGAAGGTATCCGCCTTAGTGTACTGACTTTAGGCTTTACGAAAACATAGCCGTGTGCAATCGGTTGCACACCCCTGTCGCCACGAAATTGTCAATTGTCAATTGTCAATTATCAATTAATCCGTATCTTTGCAGCATAAAACTAATAACCCTATGATTATGAAACGTTTATTCATTTCCATCATCACAATTTTTGCTACCCTGCCCATGCTATCGCAGGGCTGGCCAGAGAAATACGACGGCGTCATGTTGCAAGGCTTCTACTGGGAATCCTATTCCCAGACGAAGTGGACTAAACTGGAGAAACAGGCTGATGAACTCTCACAGTATTTCAATCTTGTTTGGTTACCACAGAGTGCTCAGGCTGCTACCACTATCTCTATGGGATATAATCCGCTCTATTGGTTTCCCGGACACTATAATAGTTCTTTTGGTACGGAGAACGAACTACGCTCGCTCATCAAGACTTTCAAGGCCAAAGGAATTGGAACCATCGCCGACGTTGTCATCAACCATTGTGGCAATGTATCCAATTGGGTAGACTTCCCCGAAGAGACATACAATGGCGTGAAATACCAACTGCAATCCACCGACATCTGTGCCAATGATGACGATGGCAAAACTAAGACTTGGGCCACGCAAAACGGATATACACTCTCTGCGAACAATGATACAGGCGAGGACTTCCCTGGTCTTCGAGACTTGGACCATAAGAGTGAGAACGTCAAGAAAAACGTAAAGGCTTATCTGAGTATGTTGCTCAACGACTTGGGCTATACCGGTTTCCGCTATGACGTTGCCAAAGGTTTCCTGCCTGAGTTCTTTGGTCAATATAACGAAGATGCCAAGCCTCAGTTCTCTGTCGGCGAGTGCTGGGATAATTCCAATACCATCAAAAACTGGATAGAAGGTACAGGCAAGCGTAGCGCTGCCTTTGACTTCCAGTTCAAATATGTCGTTCGGAATGCTGTCGACAAAAACGACTGGACCTACCTAGGCAAGCAGAACGACGGCAGCTGGCCGTTGGTCAGCGGCAGTTTCAATAGTGGCAATTATCGTCGCTATGCTGTAACCTTTGTCGAGAATCACGACACGGAGGTGCGTCCTGACGGAACTTCCAATGGTCCACTGCGAAAAGACACGCTGGCAGCCAATGCCTACATGATGGCCATGCCAGGTACACCATGTGTCTTCTTGAAACACTGGATAGACTGCAAGCGCGATATCAAGGCGATGATTGATGTGCGCAATGCCGTAGGATTGCACAACCAGAGTTCAACACTGAATATGGCCACAAATAAGGACTACTATGCTGTGCGTACTGAAGGAAAGGATAACAAGTATCTTGTTGCCGTTGTAGGCAAGCAAGCCTCAACATATACGCCCAATGGTGCATATACTTGCATACTGTCAGGCTATCACTATGCTTACTGGGTGTCGAACAATATGGAAACGGCATGGGTTGATCTGCCCTCAGGCGAATACGACGGTCAGCAACAGGCTTTGTTAACTGCTGTCAGTGCCAACAGCGATGCCCAGCTGGTATATACCACTGATGGCACTACTCCGACAGCCTCGAGCACGAAAGTTGCCAGTGGTACAAAGATTACAATTGAAGGTGACATGACATTGAAAGTCGGCTTGCTCATCGGCAGCACTGTCAGTAGCATTGTGACACGTGTCTATACGTCCCTAGAACCATTGCCCATTGCAGAGTGTACTATGAGTGAGGGCGAGATTGGTGCCTTCTTCGAAGCTCCTTCTAGCTGGAATAACGACATCAGTTGCTGGGCTTGGTCGGATTCTCCCTCAGACAATTTCACCTTTGCCAACGGAGGATGGCCAGGAGTGGTTTGTGAATTCTTAGGCGTTGCTGAGAATGGTAATAAAGTATGGAAATGGACATGGGATGGTACGAAAGAAAAGAACTCGTCAGCGACGCAGCCTCAAAAGATTATCTTCAACAACACTTCGTCGCCTCAGACTGACGATCTCACATATACCAATGGCGGCTACTACAACAAGAATGGTTTGGTGAAGGTCATCACACCCACTGGTATCAACGAAATGACCATTGGTCAGCAACCTGCCTCCAATGGAAAGATCTATACGCTCAGCGGTCAACAAGTAGAACGTCCCAGCAAGGGAATCTACATCATTAACGGTAAAAAGGTCGTGATTAATTAAAGACGGCACGCACCACAAACCAGCAGTGCAGCAAGAACGTCTGTACAGGACCATAGTGGTGGGCCATCACACGATAACGCTCCAAGAGGGAAGCACGATGATTCTGCGTCGTGGTTCCCTCTTCGGTATAGTTTGCCACGACCATCTGCGTGTTACACAACTTCAAACCCATGCGTTCCGTTTCCTTCATCACACGGATACACCAGTCAACATCGGCAGAAAAACGGTAGCGTGTGTCGTACTGCTGATTCTTGGCAATATCGGTACGGGCGTAAAAGGCCTGATGACATACCAACATACCCTTCCGGAACGAACGCCATGTGAGTTGCTGGGGAGGCTGGTGTTGGCGAGGATGAAGATAATGGCCGTCACTATCCACGATATCGGTATTGCCATAAAGCACGCCCGGGAGATCATCTGACGGCAGTTCATTCAGCTGACAGTGCTGAACAATCTGCTCCAACGTATCGGTCTGCGGGAAGAAATCACCAGCATTCATATAAACAATATAATCACCAGAAGCCTGCGTCAGACCTTTGTTCATGGCGTCATAAATGCCGTGATCGGGTTCAGACAGAATAATCACCTTATGACCATTACCCGAAGCGTCGCTCTTTTCCTTATAAACCTCAGCCATTTGTAACGTGTTATCTTTCGAAGCACCATCTACTATTAAGTGTTCCACCCCCTCATAGGTCTGAGCATACACACTGTCAAGTGTTCGCCGCAACACCTTTTCGGCATTATAAGTTATCGTAACTACAGTTATTCTAATCATCGTACTGTTTATGAGAATTCATCACCTTATTATATACCTCCTGATAACGTTTGGCTACGCTTTGCTGTGAATAATTATGTGCGACCTTTTTCAAACATTCACGGCTTAAATCGTCATAATCGGCCTCAGCCAAGACATAGTGGAGGCCCTTTGCCAAATCTGCCGCATCACGATAGGTTGCCAAGTAGCCATTCTTGAGATGCTCTATCATCTCCGGAATTCCACCGATACGGAAACCGATACAGGGAACGCCACA
>CADCDY010000085.1 GCA_902800245.1 uncultured Prevotellaceae bacterium | reverse complement strand
GCGGCAAGAACAACAAATTGAAGTTCTTTGTCAAAGCCTACCTGAGGCAGTGCATACCCACGCTGATCACGCAGAAGTCGCTGAAACGAGCGTTGGCAAGACTCGACTGTTACGCCGACCGCGACCAGTTGCTGCAGCGTGCCAACTACTATTGCAAACTGTCAAAAGATACGCCCATTGACTGGGAGACTTTCAATCGGGAGGCTGTCAGCATCGGAAAACAGCCGATGATTCATCCCAAGGTTTACTACTTCGATGCAATGGAAACGGCTCGCTATTTCGACCAGCGTATGCGCTGGATAGTGAAGCCAGGCGATATTGCTGACTTGCAACCCGTTCCCACCATTGTGAAAAGCAGGCCCATAGGCGACGATAATCATTGTTCGGTGTTACTGAAACTCAACAAAGTTCGTCACTTTTTGTTTGTCGACGACCAGAAGCCTTGGCGCGACAAGAAAAACATTGCTATATTCCGTGGTGATGTGGGTAATCCGAAGGATGGCAACGTGAAGCCCAATCGCAAACTGTTTATGGAGCGTTGGTTCGGCTCTCCTATGATTGATGCAGCTTCTACCGACCGTATCGAAGAACATCCGGAATGGCAACAGGAAAAAATCACCATCGGCGAACATCTGGACTATAAGTTTATTATGTCGTTAGAGGGTAACGATGTGGCCTCAAACCTTAAATGGGTGATGTCGTCGAACAGTATTGCCGTCACTCCCCGCTTAACGTGTGAGACTTGGTTTATGGAGGGGACACTCATTCCCAACTACCACTATATAGAGGTAAAAGAAGACTTTTCAGACTTGGAGGAGCGCCTGAATTATTATATTGCGCATCCCGATGAGGCTGAGGCCATCATCCGGCACGCCCACGAATTTGTTGCACAATTTAAGGATCAAAAGCGCGAGAAACTCATCTCGCTCCTCGTCTTGAAGAAATATTTCGATATCACTAACCGTCCGCTATGATATTTGCCAGAGACAAAAGTCAGATGTGTAACAACCTGTTGCAGTATGCCCATGTTTATGCATGGGGCAGGGAACACGGGCGCAAGGTCATCTCTATGCGTTTCAGTTACAAATATCAGTACTTCCACATCTGCCACACCAACCTAACTGCCTTTGGTTGGTATCTGACGGCTAAGTGTCTGGCGGCACTGAAACTGTTGCCCACAGCAAATTTCAAACATCGCGACTGCAACCATGAGGAACTGGAACAGAAAATGCTGCGCCATAGAAACATCGTGGTGAGTGGTTGGTTCGTACGCTATTATGAACTCTTCCTGAAATACCGAAAGGAAATCTGCGAACTCTTTACGTTGGACGAGCAATATACCGAACCCGTCAAGGTGAAGATGCAGCAGGTCGAAGAGTCGTCAGTAGTCAGCCGTCAGCCATCTGCCATCCGTCTCGGCGTCCACATCCGACGGGGTGACTATGCAGACTGGCGCGATGGACAATTTTTCTTCGACGATGAAACGTATGCACGCCATATCAATCGTTTCGCCGAGTTGAATCCAGGAAAAAAGATTCATGTCTATTTGTCTACCAACGACAACGCTGTGACTGAGGAGCGTTTCCAACAGCTCTGTCCCAATGCCAGCATCCACAACCTGAAAGGCAATGCTCCTGAAGATTTGTTTATGCTCTCTGAGTGTGACTATCTGATAGGTCCGCCCAGCACATTCTCATTGGTTGCACAGATGTACCGCGATATTCCTCTTTATCGTATGGACACGGCCGATGAGCAGCAGATGACGATGGAAAGTTTCCGACTATTTGAATACTGGTTCCAAAATATGGTATAGAACATAAAAAACAAGAATATATGATTATCAGTAAAACACCCTTCCGCATGTCATTCTTTGGAGGAGGCACCGATATGCCTGCTTTCTTCAACGAACATGGGGGCGCCGTCATTTCTACCACATTCGACAAATACTGCTATGTGAATGTCAGACACTTACCGCCCTTTATGCCCTATTACTCAGAGCTGGTGTACAGCAAGATAGAAAGAGTGAATCATATCGACGACGTTGAACATCCTGCTATACGTGAAGCCATGCGAATGCTCGACATGCACGAGATACGACTGACCTACGAAGGTGACCTCCCTGCACGCACCGGATTGGGCACAAGCAGCACCTTTGCCGTAGGAATGCTGCACGCTTTTTATGCGCTGAAAGGGAAGTATGCCGACAAACGCAAACTAGCAGAGGACGCCATTATCTTAGAACGTGAACGCTGCAAGGAATCAGGCGGATGGCAGGACCAGATTGCAGCGGCCTATGGAGGTCTGAACAGAATCGACTTCGGAAATAATCGTTTTAAGGTGTCGCCCATCATCATACACCCGGATAGAAAGAAACTGCTAAACGACAATCTTATGCTGTTCTTTACCGGTATCTCGCGGTTCTCTTCGGAAATACAGAAAGACACCATGAGTCAGCAGCACGACAAGACCAGACAGTTGAAGGAACTGCTGAGCTTGGTGAATGATGCACAAGCCATACTGGAAAACAAACACTCTGATATGAATGATTTTGGACGACTGCTTGATCACACTTGGAAACTAAAACGGGACACTGGCAGCAAGATAAGCAATAACGAAATAGACGATCTCTACCAGCGAGGGCTCAAAGCAGGAGCTTTGGGCGGAAAACTGCTGGGAGCAGGAGGTGGAGGATTCCTGTTGTTCTATGTAGAGAAAGACAAGCAGCAACATGTCATCAACGAGTTGGACGAGCTGATGCATGTTCCCTTTGAACTGGAAAATGAGGGGTCGACCATCATACACTATAATCCGATAGTTTATATTCCAAGGAAAGAAATAAAAATCTGAACCGCAAATGAGTTATATTGTAACAGGTGGAGCTGGTTTCGTTGGCTCCAATATGGTAAGAAAACTGAACGAAAACGGTATCAACGACGTCATCATCGTAGACAACTACGATGAGACGAAGATGCAGAATCTGCTGGGTCTCCAGTTCACTGATTATATTGATTATAGCGATGGGCTTGACGCTGTTTATAATGCTTTGGAACGTATCAATCATGCCGAAGGAGTCTTCCATATTGGAGCTAATGCCGATGTATTAGAGAGTAACCCCAAGGTGATGATGACCATGAACTATGAGTTTTCGAAGATGTACTACAACTATACTGGCAAAAGAAGTATTCCTTTTGTCTATGCGTCATCATCGGCCGTCTATGGCAACAAGGAAAAGCAGGATGGAGGACTTGACCACCTGATGCCTCATAATATCTATGCGTGGTCGAAATGGCTTTTCGACAAATATGTGGATGCCAACATCAATCAGGCAGAAGACAGAAAAGTGATTGGTTTCCGTTTCTTCAATGTCTTTGGATGGGGCGAATTCCATAAGGGCAAGAATGCCAATATCGTATACCGCTTCTATCGGATGATGAGAGAAAACGGCTTCATCGATCTCTTTAAGGATCATATTCAGCGCGATCACGTATATGTTGATGATGTGGCAGAGGTCATGTACAGGGCAATGGTCACCGATAACTTCCAGAATGGGATATACAACCTTGGCGGCAACCATCCGATCTCCCATCGTCGTGTAGCAGAGATTGTGATAGAAACTATCATGGAAGAAGGACTGATTGAGACGAAGGCTCCGGCAGAATATATCAAACTGATAGATATACCTGCAGAGTTGAGGGACAAATTTCAGTTCTATACTTTTGCGGAAGGACAGATGGAATCCGTCTCAGTCATAACCAAAGGTAACGAAGAGAAGATGAAAGACTACGTGAGGATGCTGATTCGTTATAACAAATAAAACTACTATGTCACAAATTCGTAAAATACGCTATCGCCTGTTTGCGTGGCAGCATCATTCACAGTTAAATCCTGCACAGGAACCCATTGATGTCGTTATTCCACTCGTCGCAAAAGACTTGAAGATTTTTCCTCTTTGTTTGGAGGGAATCCGGCATTGCGTGCCACATCCTATCAAAAATATCTATATTGTTGCACCTCCTCAGGATGAAGTGAAAAAGTTCTGCGAAGACAACGGACTTGTTTTTGTGGATGAAAGTTCTGTCTTTGGATTCAATCCAAAGGAATTGAAACTCCATATCCTGTGGTCTGACGGTACTGTCAAAGACCGTAGCGGCTGGTTCTTCCAACAATTGCTGAAACTAAGTGGAAATGTAGGGACGTGCCGGTATTATCTGTGTATTGATGCCGATCATGTGCTCATCCGTCCTCATGTCTTTCTGACAGATGACAGGAAGACCGTCTTCTATATGACTTATGAGTATCATCAGCCCATCATCGATCACCTCCATCGGTTGCTGCCCGACTTGAAACTGGATAACCTGTCGTATGTCGACCATAAAATGCTGTTCGATAAAGAACAATTAAAGAAACTACATGAGGCAATTAGTCATTATTCGGGAAAGCCTTGGCTGGAAACGGCCATAGAGAGTTACGACAGGACATTGTCGACACCATCGGCTTTCTCTGAATTTGAGATATATGGTAATTTCGTACAGGACAAGGTACAGCGGCCTTGGCTACAAAAACGACTGCCGTACAGCAAAATAGCCGACTACGAAACGCTACAACGCAAATGGAGCCGGTCACGCTGGTCACTGACCTTCCCGGATTATATCAACAAGAAATAGGATTATTTGACATCCATCGCCAGACGGAAACCGACTTCCATCCGTCGGCGACGCTCATCGTACATAAAACGATTAGTAACACGGCTATATCGTGGTGAACAGTCATAAGCACCGCCACGGATGACATGGAAGAATCGGGAGGGCTTTCCATCTGGCGTCTTGCGATACCAGTCGGCACAAAACTCCCAGACATTGCCCGACATATCGTAAAGTCCCAATTCGTTGGGGCTGAGTTGTTTAACGAGTTTGTGATGGTCGTCAAAGTCTTTGTCCGTCGTGAAAGCCACATCAGCAGGATCATTGCTACCGGCATAGAGATACCCTTTTGACTTTCGGCCGCCCTTGGCCGCATATTCCCATTCAACCTCTGTGGGCAGACGGAACTTGTACCTTGTCGTCATCCGATTGAGTCTGGCAATAAACTCCTGACACATGTCGTAGGTTACATATTCTACGGGCATCTGGGCTCCCTTTTGCTTGGAACGGTTCGTGGTCATCACCGACTCCCACAACTCCTGAGTCACTTCTGTTTCACCAATATAATAGTCATGTAGTGTCACCTGGTGTCGGATCTCGTCAGCATCAGCCAATGTGTCGTTGGGCAGAGCACCCATCGTAAATGTTCCCCCTTGGACATACCGCATTATGAACTGTACACCTTTTACCTTAAAAGTCTTGGATACAGGAACCTTCTGCTGAGCCATAAGACCTATGGGCAGGCATAACAACACGATGGATGCTAGGGCTTTCTTGACAGGTATGTCAGGTGCGTTGACAGGTCCCACTGCCCACCAGAGGACACGGAGCCAGCAGAAGAAATAAGTATAGACATCCAACCAGAAAGTACGGTGAATGAAGTTATGCAACCAGGCTGGACACAGCACATCGGTAGGCAGGAAACAGAAGTTGAACACCAGTGACCAGAACAAGGTCCAGTCCACCCATGTCCGCTTGGGCTGCAACCAGAAAGCCATCGCATAGAATGGGAAAGTAATGATGTAGGTGTGAGTCTCAGGACAATCACTGAAAAGAATCATAAAGCCGCTAAGGACAGCCAATGCCTGCACTCGGAAGCGGAAGTCGCTCCAACGCTTGTATCGCCAGAAGAAGAGTACACCCAACATGCAGAATACGACTATCTGTACTAGGCGATAGTTTGGCAGCAGGAAAGGTTTGAGTCCCCTTGCGAAGAGGATGCCGGTAAAGTCTGAGTCGCTATGGTGCGATGCTATCATGTCGAACATCTGCTGATAGAGTACAAAAACATTGTCGAAATTCGTGTTGATGGCTGGTAATAGCAGGAAGAAAGCGCCGCATAGAACGGCATAACCCAGATTACGCCAAAACTTCGGATAACAGAGCAAGATACCCAGTTCGGCAGCACCATAAACCTTTGTCGTAGCCGAGAGCATAATCAGGAAAACGGCCCAAAACCCCTTGCCTCGCTCTAAGAGAATGAAGGCGAAGATATAGATGTAGGCTACAATGATGTTATGCTGATAGCAGAATACCGTCTGCAATATGACCGATAGCAGGAATAGAAAAATCCAATGCTTATACTTATCCAACTGCTGAGGCAACGATTTGATGGCCAGCGCAAAGAGACTATAGTTTCCCACATTCCATACGTATGGGCCTAACCACCAAGGCAGGTAGAAGATTGGAGCGAAGACGACGCTGAACACAGGCGAATAGAGGAAATAGATGGCATGGGCCTGAGCATATTCCATATTATAGGGACTCAGTCCTTCCCAGAACATACGGGTGGAGTCCTGATAGTCGAAGTAATTGGTGTTACGCCCACGGAACACCTCTAAACTGGTGGCCAACAACACAATGGTCATTCCCAGCCAAAAGACACACGTGGGATTCGAGAAAAACCATACTACCCCGTTCTTTATTCGCTTCAATATCATCAGGATGATTGTTTATTGTTCAACGTTTAACGTTTCTCCTATCAGATAGGACGGTCGCCGCTTGACCTCGTCGAAGATGCTGCCGATATAGACAGCCACGATACCCATCACCATAATCATAATGCCAGCAATGAACCACATAGAGACAAACAACGTAGCCCAACCGCTGACTTGGGTATCGAGAACAACCGTTTTGATGACCAGGGCAATGGCACCTATGATAGCAGCCAGCGTCACCATCGTGCCAAAATAGACAATGAGCCTCAACGATTTCGTAGAGAAACTGACGGCTGTACTCACTGCCAACTCGATGCGTTTCCTAGTAGAGTACGACGATTTCTTGCCATCTGTCCTGACGGCATGTTCCACATCGACCTTTGCCGTCTTGAAGCCTACCCATTGCGTCATCAGGGGATAGTAACGGTGATAATCGCCCATCTTAGCCATAGCATCGATGACCTTACGACTGAAAATGGCAAACTCTGCTACCGATTCGTCCTGACGGGTATCGGTCAGGAAGCCCATCAGCCTGTTAAACACATGCGACCCCTGCGTCATAAAGAAGCTATCGGGGCGGTTGCGGCGTGTGGCAAACACAATGTCGTATCCCTCCTGAGCTTTTAAGTACAGATCGCGAATCTGGGCCGGTGGGTTTTGTAGGTCACAGTCCAAGGTCACCACATAATTGCCAGTGGATGTATCGTAGCCGGCATTCAGTGCCCCCTGCTGCCCGAAGTTCCTGCTCAGGAAGACACCCTTCACGTGGGAATCTTCGGCACATATCTCACGGATGATGTCACGACTGTTGTCGGGACTGGCGTCCTCGACCAGAATAATCTCGTAACTATCGGTCAATTGCGCCACCGTTTCTGTGATTTGACGCACCAGTTCACGAAGCAATGTGGGAGCGCCATAGCAAGGACTAACTACTGAAAGTTCCATATTCCTGATTGTTTGTTTGTTTTGTTACTGCATAATCCTTTGTTACCATCTCATAGCACAGCTTCAGCCAAATAATGGTTACAGGCAAGGCCTTCAAGGCATAGGGCTGCACGAACTCCTTCCGCAGATAGGCCGGAAAGAGGTCGCTGGGCGACATACTGGATAGTATAAAGACAAATACCAGTAGAAATACATCCCATCCCGTACGCTGCCACGGAGCCGCCGTATACCAGATGACGATGCCGATAAAGGGGGTGATATATCCGCTGGATTCGCTTCCCGTAGAAAACAGGATGATGAACATCATCACCGATGCTAACAGCGTCTGACGGAAAGCAACGTGCTTATACTGCGAGAAACGCAGATAAGGCAGAGCAAAAAGTGCCATGCCGGGAATGATAATCCACAAGTCGCTGAACTGCCATCCCGTGATGCGGTGGACCATGCCTATCAACGATATGTTCTGCATCAGTGAACCGGCGTTCAACGTATTCTTCTCAGCCAAACTGACATACCAGTTGTGGTATTGCTCCACAATGTAGTCCCAGCCGTGGAAGAACGGCATGGGTACCACAAACATGACCACCGCCCAAAACAGAAGTCCTCCAATGAGTTTCCCTTTGTGCTTCGAGAAGAAGAAAAAGGCCAGCCCCACAATACTATACAGTTTGACAAACGTTCCAAGCATGATAAAGAACGCTGCCCAGAAGTCCTTTTCTTTTTCTATCAGATAGTAAGCCAACAAGATAGTGGCGGCAACAGCAATATTGAACTGCTGCATAAACAGGGCCGTCAACATCTCATGGGCGCAGAACCAGAGAATAAATACCTGTTGGTACTTCGTAAACTGCGATTTACGGATAGCCCAATAGAGAAAAACCGTCAGCACAATACCCCATAACAACAGCCCCAACCATTTCGGTCCTATGCCGAAGGGAGCAAAAAGCAATGAAAACAGCGGTCCGTAGTGGTGGGTATCACCATATTCAGCGGGATTGGGCAGATAAAGGTTCCACCCTCTGACCGCATTCCAGAAGGAGCCCCGATAAATCAAATAATTGTTGGCGCGATTCATCTTCGCCAGCCACATAATGATAGGCAACAGCATCCACAATCCGAACAGGGTACGGTAGTCGTGGAAGAACGGCTTGGCGAAAAATGCTTGCAGTTTCCTCATACGCGTTGTCGGTTTGCACCTTCCAACACCAATCGGGCTACTGTGGAGGCATCACGATCTGTCAACTCGTAAAACAAAGGCAGGCGCACCAGCGTGTCGGCATAACGGTCGCAGTTTGCCAACTGTCTGCCATCGTGCTTGTCCTCATAATATTTGCTGGAATGCAGGGGCAGATAGTGGAAGGTGGCCTGCACACCATTGTTTTTCAGATAGTTCATCAGCGCTGTCCGTGCTTGAAGCGAAGGACAGAGCAGATAATACATGTGGTAGTTGTTGCTGGCATAGTCAGGCAGTTCGGGCAACGAGAATCCAGCCGGCAGATGACCGCGCAGGGCCTTGTCATAGATTTCCCAGATATGGCGACGCTGGCCTTGTATGTCGTCCAGCTGCTCTAACTGTGCCCATAGGAAGGCCGCATTCAACTCAGAGGGCAGGAACGACGATCCCATATCACACCATCCGTATTTGTTGACCATTCCACGATAGAACTCAGCACGGTTGGTGCCTTTCTCCCAAAGAATCTCTGAACGGCGTATGAAACGCTCGTCGTTGACAACCAGCATTCCACCCTCGCCGCAGTTGATGTTCTTCGTCTCGTGGAAAGAGAAGGCGCCCAAATGACCTATGCCTCCCAGGGGGCGACCTTTATAAAAAGAGTCGATACTATGGGCTGCATCTTCCACCACCAGCAGATGGTGCTGCTCTGCCAGTGCCATAATTCCGTCCATATCACAAGCCACACCGGCGTAATGAACCACGACAATAACACGGGTCTTGTCGGTAATCAGCGGCTCTATCTGCTCGACGGTAATATTAGGATTATCTGCACCACTGTCTGCAAAAACCACCTTAGCTCCTTCACGCAGGAAAGCGATAGCCGACGAGACAAAGGTATAGGATGGCACTATCACCTCGTCGCCAGGCTTCAGTCCACACAGCATGGCACACATTTCCAAAGCGTCGGTACCCGATGTGGTAAGCAGACACTTGTGGAAGCCATAGCGTTTCTCGAAGAACCCATGACACAGTTTTGTGTACTGCCCGTTACCCGACATGGTCGTCGAGTGACATACCTCGTGAATATAGCTCAGTTCTCGTCCTGAGCAATATGGTTTGTTAAATGGAATCATGTTCAGCCCCATAAATTTAATTTATAATTATTTATTAATTTTGTAGCCAAAAGCACAAAACAATATGATAAAACGTGAGACTTTCAATGAGTTAATCCGCTTTGTAATCGTAGGCACGATTTCCACGGCCCTTCACTACGGCATCTACTGGGTGCTGCAACACTGGATGAATGTCAACATAGCTTACACCATAGGCTACGCGCTCAGCTTTTTGTGCAACTATTACCTCTCGGCCTACTTCACGTTCCATGCCAAGACATCAGTACGCAAAGGCATAGGCTTCGGTGGAGCCCATGCCGTCAACTATTGTTTGCACATCATACTGCTCAACTTTTTCATATGGCTGGGACTCAGCCCCGAAGTAGCCCCCTTCGCCGTATATGCCATCGCCGTACCAACCAATTTCGTGATGGTGCGGTTCGTGTTTAAAAACTCTGAAAATAGAGCGAATTGAACTGATGGCTAATAGAGCTCGCTGGGAATCAATTCCTTGGCACGTTCAAAATCCTCTACCGTATCCAGTTCAATGGAAAACAGATCGGTGGTATCCACCACTCGGAAATGATGTCCCTGAGGGATGAGTCGTTCGAAGGCACGCTCATAGAAAATGTCGATGAGTCCCTCGCGTTCTATCATCTGCTCCAGCTCACGGAACAATGCCGTCGAATAGTCTGCGGCAATACGCTCGATACCCACCGACTCACCGATGGCATCAGCAATGCTGCACGTCTTGCTAAGTTCCACGACACGACCTGTCTCGTCGGTAATAATCTTGATTTCCTCCTCACCACACTCATGGCGGTTCAGCGCCAGGGCCGTACCCTGCTCGTTCACCATCCGCCGCACGGCCTCAGGATCACACAGGATGTCACTGTCCATCAGCAGAAAGTCCTTGCCATCGGTAAAAGGACGCGTCATCCAAAGCGAGAAAATATTGTTGTTGTGCTCGTAGTCGGCATTATGGATGAAATGGATGTCCAACTGCGGATAATGTTCTGTCAGAAAACCACGCAACATCTCTCCACGATAGCCTGTCACCACCACCAACTCATTGATGCCGGCAGCAATCATCGCATCGACAGTACGAGCCAGCAACGTGTGCTCGCCCACCTTCAACAAGCACTTCGGACACGCATCGGTCAGCGGACGAAGGCGCTTCGCCATACCCGCTGCAAGAATTACTCCTATCATAAATAATGACGTAGAAAATAAAATTACTCCGAAAGTATTTAGAATTACTCCGGAAGTATTTAGAAATTCTCCTGGATTTTGGCAGCAATCTCCTTAAACTCCTCTTCGCTGAGCTTCAACTTTTCGCGACGGAAGTCGGCATCGGCCTCACTCTGCATCGGAATGAGGTGAATATGTGCGTGGGCCACTTCCAGTCCCAACACAACCTGAGCCACCTTCTTACAGGGGAACGCCTTCTTGATGGCCACGGCCACGCGCTTGGCAAACTGCTGATAACGTGCCAGTTCGTCGTCATCCATATCGAAGAAATAGTCCACCTCACGACGGGGAATGACCAGTGTATGGCCCTTCACCAACGGATTAATATCGAGGAAAGCATAGAACTCTTCGTTCTCTGCACACTTATAGCTGGGAATCTCACCGGCAGCAATCTTTGCGAAAATATCCATAACTATGAATTGTGAATTATGAATTGTCAATTGTGAATTATGCAATACTGATGTTCTCAATGCGCAGCTTAATGGTGCCGCGGGGAATCTTAATCTCCACCTCGTCACCGACCTTCTTGCCAAGCAAGCCCTGCGCTATCGGCGTCTTGATACTGATCTTGCCGGCACGCAGGTCGGCCTCGTTCTCGCTGACAATGGTGTAACTCATCTTCGCATTATTTGTCAGATTAGTCATCTCCACCTTCGTCAGAATCTGTACCGAATCAGTGCTCAGACGGGACGTATCCACGATCTTAGCCTCTGAAATCGTTGCCTTCAGCTTGTTGATCTTGTCCTCCAAATGGGCTTGAGCCTCTTTGGCGGCATCATACTCGCTGTTCTCACTCAAATCGCCCTTCTCACGGGCCTCAGCAATGGCTGCCGAGGCCTTCGGACGTTCCACCGCTTCCAGGCGGTGCAGCTCGGCTATAAGCTTGTCATAGCCCTCTTGTGACATGTATGCCATAATGTTTATCTTTTAATTTATTTGTTGTTTCAGTCTTCAGACGTAAAAAAGAAAGAATCCCGACTCATCGTTCCGTCGGAATCCTAAGTTCTTATCATGTCTTCTTTCGTTTGCAAAGTTAGCAATTAATTCGCAACCGACCAAATTTTCGGCAAAAAACTTTAAAAAAAAGTTGATTTAAGTCAAGAAACGATCTCCCGTACCTCATATTTTTAGTGTTTCACGTTTCAGGTTTCACGTAAATTCGTAACTTTGCAACGTGTTTTTCATAGTATTAGATTTAAGGTTAACAAAAGGTTCGGGACTCAGCGGAGTCCCTTTTTTAGTCCGAAGCATATGAATCAAAAGATACTAATCACAGGAGCCAGTGGTTTCATCGGCTCATTCATAGTGGAAGAAGCCCTCCGACGGGGCTTCGAAGTGTGGGCTGCAGTACGCAAGAGCAGTTCACGCCAGTTCCTTACCGACGACCGTATCAACTTCATCGAACTCGATTTCTCGTCCGAGACGCAGCTCACCGAACAACTCACCGGGCTGCAGTTCGACTACATCGTGCATGCCGCCGGTGTCACCAAATGTCTCGACAAAGCCGACTTCCATCGCATCAACACCGAGGGCACCCAACATCTCGTTCACGTCCTGATGGCCCTACAGATGCGCATCGATCGCTTTGTCTATATCAGTAGTCTCAGCATTATGGGTGCTATCCGCGAACAACAGCCCTACACCGAGATTCGCGAGAGTGACACCCCCCACCCCAACACCGCCTACGGTCAGAGCAAACTCGATACCGAGCGATGGCTCGAAGCCAACAACAATCACCTCATTGCCAACGGCCAACAGCCGTTACCCTACGTCATCCTCCGTCCCACGGGGGTTTACGGACCGCGCGAACGCGACTACTTCATGATGGCGAAGAGCATCAAGGCACACACTGACTTCGCCGTAGGCTTCAAACAGCAGGACATCACCTTCATCTATGTCACCGACGTCGTACAGGCCGTATTCCTCGCATTGGAGAAAGGCGTCACAGGCCGCCGCTACTTCCTCTCCGACGGTGAGGTCTACCAGTCGTCCACCTTCAGCGACCTCATCCGCAAAGAACTCGGCAACCCCTGGTGGATTCGCATCACCGCCCCACTCTGGCTTCTGCGCGTCATCACCTTCTTCGGCGAACGCATCGCACACCGCACCGGCAAGGTCACGGCACTCAACGAAGACAAATACAACATCATGCGACAGCGCAACTGGCGGTGCGACATCGAACCCGCACGTCAAGAACTGGGTTTCAGCCCACAGGTGAAACTTCCCGAAGGCGTCCGTCGCAGCATTCAATGGTATAAGGAAAACAAATGGCTATAAAGGATTTCTTCACGCGCGACGAGCGCTTCGGTCAGAATATTCTCCCCTTCGAATTGGTGGGCATCATCTATGCCGTCATCACCACCGTCATGATGTTCATCAACCACTACGAGAATTATGAGTCGATGATGGCACTGCGCGTCTTCTACATCGAGGCGACACTGGCCGCATGGGTCTTCTACTTCATGCGCCCCAACCGCTTCCTGCTACTGTTGCGCGTCATCGTCCAGATGGCATCGCTCTCCTGGTGGTACCCCGACACTTACGAGGTCAACCGCATCTTCCCCAACCTCGACCACCTCTTCGCCGCGTGCGAACAAGCCGTCTTCTCCTGCCAGCCCTCACTACTCTTCTCGCAGTACGTCCCCTGGGGATGGTTCTCCGAACTCATGTGCCTCGGCTACGTCAGCTACTTCCCGCTCATGACGCTACTACTGCTCTATTATTTCTTCCGCCGCTACGACGAGCTCCCCATGGCGGCATTCATCATGCTCGCATCATTCTTCGCATTCTACCTCATATTCATATTCCTCCCCGTCACAGGACCACAGTTCTACTACCTCGCAGTAGGCACCGACAACATCGCACAAGGCATATTCCCTAACGTCGGCGACTGGTTCCTAACCCACACCGAACGCATGGCGGCACCGGGGTGGAGCGACGGTTTCTTTTACCACCTGCTCGACCTGACCCACGACGCCGGCGAACGGCCCACAGCGGCATTCCCCAGCAGCCACGTCGGCATCACCACCGTCGTCATGCTCCTCGCCCTCCGCACCCACTGCCGCTGGCTCACCCTCGTCATCCTGCCGTTCTACGTCCTCATGTGCCTCTCCACGGTGTACATCTATGCCCATTATGCCATCGATGCCATCGCCGGACTCCTCACGGGCGTACTATTCTATTATATCGCCCTGCGCGCCTATCAATGGAAGGCATTGCACAACAATAAGTTTATTTAACAGTAAAAAACGTCGATTTTCCTCGTTTTTTTCGTACCTTCGCGGCAAATTCCAATTTTGAAAAAGAATAATGATGAAGACAAAAGGATTGATTTTAGGTCTGGGCATACTGCTCTTGACCTCGTGTTCGGGAAAGTTAGGACAACTGACAAGTGACAATTTCAAGGTGACTCCAAACCCATTGGAGGCAGAGGCCGGACAGGTCACAGCCACCATCAACGGAACATTCCCCGAGAAGTATATGAACAAGAAAGCCGTCGTGACGGTCACCCCCGAACTGCGCTTCACGCAGAATGGCGTACAGCAGGCCGTCAAGGGTCAGCCCGCCACATTCCAGGGTGAGAAGGTCCTTGGCAACGACCAGACCATCTCCTATCTCCTTGGCGGTCACTACACGATGAAGACCACCTTCCCCTATCAGGACGCCATGCAGAAGAGCGACCTCTACCTCACCTTCGATGCCAAGATCGGCAAGAAGCAGGTTCAAGTGCCTGCCATCAAGGTTGCCGACGGTGTCATCGCCACCAGCGAACTGTGGCACCAGACGCTGATCCAGTCTACCGGCAGCACCGCGCAGGATGCCTACCAGCGCATCGTCGCCCAGAAGCAGGAGGCCAACATCAAGTTCCTCATCCAGCAGGCCGAGTTGCGTAAGAGCGAGCTGAAGAGCGGCTCCATACAGGAGTTCGTCGCCATGCTCAAGCGCATCAGTCAGGAGCGCGAAACCCTTAACCTCCAGAATGTCGAGGTGTCAGCATACGCTTCGCCCGACGGCGGTTTCGCCCTCAACGAGAAACTCGCCAACAAGCGTCAGCAGAATGCCGAAGGCTATGTCAAGCAGCAGATGAAGCAGGCCAAGCTCACCGACAATGTAGAGGCCAACTACACCGCCCAGGACTGGGAGGGCTTCCAGCAGCTCGTCGCCGCTTCCAACATCCAGGACAAGGATGTCATCCTCCGCGTCCTCTCGATGTATAAGGATCCCGAGGAACGCGAACAGCAGATCAAGAACATGAGTGCCGGTTTCCGCGAGCTCGCCGACGGCATCCTCCCCGAACTGCGCCGTGCACGCCTCACCATCAACTACGAGACCATCGGTCGCGACGACCAGCAGATCCAG
>CADCDY010000084.1 GCA_902800245.1 uncultured Prevotellaceae bacterium | reverse complement strand
CGACAAAGGTACACATTTTCCTACAAAACTACGCTATCGTTTACGTTAATTTTTCTTCAAAAAACGCTGAAAGATTGTGCGAAGTCGAATCTTTTCACTATCTTTGCAAACAATTATACAATCATCTAAAACAAATACAAACGAAATGAAAGCATTTAACGACAAAAATTTCGTGCTGGAGACTGAGGTTGCTCAGGACCTGTACCACAATCATGCGGCTAAGATGCCCATCATCGATTACCATTGTCATCTTATCCCCGAAATGGTGGCTAACGACCATCGCTTCAAGAGTATCACCGAGTTGTGGCTGGGTGGTGACCACTACAAGTGGCGTGCTATGCGTACTAACGGCATTGACGAGAAGTACTGTACGGGCAAGGATACCAGCGACTGGGAGAAATTTGAGAAGTGGGCTGAGACGGTGCCCTATACGCTGCGTAACCCGTTGTATCACTGGACACATCTGGAGTTGAAGACCGCTTTCGGCATTGAGAAACTGCTGAGCCCCAAGACTGCCCGCGAGATTTTCGACGAGTGTAATGAGAAGCTGAAGCAGCCCGAGTTCTCTGCCCGTGGACTGATGAAGCACTACAATGTAGAGTGTGTATGTACGACCGACGACCCCGTTGACGACCTGCACAACCACATCGAGTATGCCAAGCACAAGGCTGCCGACGATCCCTTGATGATTCCCGCATGGCGTCCAGACAAGGCGATGAACATTGAGAAGCCTGAGTTCGCCAAGTATGTAGAGCAGCTGAGCAATGTCAGCGGCGTGAGCATCACGAAGTTTGCCGATATGGTGGACGCCCTGAAGAATCGTCATGAGTTCTTCGAGGCACAGGGTTCCAAGCTCTCTGACCACGGTATTGAGGAGTTCTATGACGAGGACTACACTGATTCGCAGATTGAGACCATCTTCGAGAAGGCCATGCGCGGCCAGCAACTGTCGCAGTACGAGGTGCGCCAGTACAAGAACTGCTTCCTCACGGTGATGGCCGAGATGGACGCCGATGCCGGCTGGACACAGCAGTTCCACTATGGTGCCATCCGCGACAACAACACTGCCATGTACAACCAGTTGGGTCCTGACACAGGCTTCGACAGCATTGGTGAGTTCAACACGGCCAAGGCGATGTCGAAGTTCCTGAACAACCTGAATATGAAGGGTAAACTCACGCGTACCATATTATATACGCTGAATCCCTGCGCCAACGAGGTTATTGCCACGATGCTCGGCAACTTCCAGGGTGGTGAGCCCGGCAAGATTCAGTTTGGTAGCGGCTGGTGGTTCAACGATCAGATGGACGGCATGATTCGTCAGATGAACGCCCTCTCGGTGCTGGGTCTGCTGAGCCGTTTCGTAGGCATGCTCACTGATAGCCGTTCGTTCCTGAGCTATCCGCGTCATGAGTACTTCCGCCGCATTCTCTGCAACCTGCTGGGTAACGACGTGGAGAAGGGCTTGCTGCCTGACGATCGTGAGTTGCTGGGTAAGATGGTGGAGGACATCTCGTACAATAATGCACGAAGATATTTCAAGTTCTACTAAGTAAAATACCCCCAAAAATATGTCTCCCATCCTGTTTTTGCAGGGTGGGAGGCTTTTTTTCGCTATTTTCTGCACGATTGTAAGATATATTTCTTATTTTTGCAGCGTGAAACAAAATATTGTGATATGAAAAGAAGACTTCTAATCTTATTCGTGAACTTGCTTTTCTGCTGTATTTCCCTGTCTGCGCAGGATGCCGAGAAGAGCGATTTGCAAAAACGCGCTGAGTCCATTGACCCTAAGACGAACATTGCTTCGGCACGTTCGACATTCATCCATGCATTCAATGACTATGCGAATCAGGGTAAAATCAAACAGGCTGTCGAGTGTGCTGCCAAGGCAACGGCTTTGTATTACAAAGAGAATTTATATCAGGAAGCCTTTGACTTGTTACGCCGTGTTGATCAGACGATTGCTGCTTCCAAACTATCGTCCAGTCAAAGCGCTGCCTGCCACTATCTTACCACCAAGGAGCGTCTTCAGATGTACATCAAAATGCGTCGTGTCGAAAGTGCTAAGGAGCAGCTCAAATTGCTGGAGGGGCATGCTAATGCTGCCTCTAATGAAGAGACTACAAACGATTTGCTCTATACCAAAGCAGTCTATTATTACACCTTTGGTATGAATGCCCAAGGTAACGCTGCCTTCAAGGAGATGGCCGACAAACTCACTGCCAGCAAGGAGTACGACAAAGTCGACGAAGTCTATCAGACGCTCATCGCCAACGGCCGCAAGTCTGGAAGTGCCAGTATCGTCGCACAGTCCTACAGCAATTATATGGCATGGAAAGACTCTACCAACGCCTTGAAACATGCCGACGAAATCAAGGATCTGAAAAAGCAGATTTCCGATAATGAGGCCACCATCGCTGATAAGGACAGCTCGCTCACCTCGCGTAGCGTCATCATCACTGCTCTGCTCGTCCTCGTCGGCATCCTTGCTGCTGCACTGGTTCTCGGTGCTGTCATGCTTATGCGATATATCCTCCTTACCCGTCGTCAGAAAAAGAATATCCAGTTGGCTAACGAGAGCAATGCCCTCAAGGCTAAGTTCATCAGCAATATCGCTGCACAACTCGAACCTACCTTCCGCAAGCTCGACAACCGTCAGCCCGAGGTGCAGGCTCTGCTCGATTTCTCCAGCCATATTCAGACGCTCTCTGAACTCGAGAACAGCCAAGAACCCGTTGAAACGGAGGATATTCAGGTGCAGCAGTTCTGTGAGGACCTTATGAATCAGGTGCGCGACCAGGCGAAGAATGATGTCACTATCACAGTCAACGCCCCGAAGATGAGCGTGCCCATGAATCGCGAATACGTCAGTCACATCCTGCTCCATCTCCTGCAGAATGCCATTGAATATACTCCTGAGGGTGGCAAGGTAACCCTCGAATACAAGAAGCGCGGACAGCATAGCCATCAGTTCCTTGTATCCGATACAGGCGAAGGTATCCCCGAGGAGAAGCGTGACGACCTCTTCAAACCTTTCCTCGAAATTCGCGATCTATGAATGGTGACCTCGACATCGATCCCGCATTCACCAAAGGCACCCGCTTCGTCCTCGAGTTGCATACTTAAAGAAACGTATGTATTTTACTGGTATTATTATTGCTATTGTGACGTTTCTCACAATTGGCATTTGGCATCCCATTGTCATCAAGACAGAGTATCATTGGGGGACGTGGCCATGGGTGATATACCTGGTGATTGGACTGACGTGCTGCGGTGCGGCATTGTTTGTTGAGAACGTGTATCTGTCATCGTTTCTGGGTGTCTTCGGGGCCTCGGCACTATGGGGCATTGGTGAGCTCTTTGAACAGAAGAAACGCGTGGAAAGGGGCTGGTTCCCTAAAAATCCCAAGCGCCGGTAATCCGCATAACTCAAAGGATTACCGGCGCTTGCCGTAATGGATCGTGATGGTTGGTATTACCAGCTTTTGCGGGTGTGACGAATGCCGTTCTCGTCAGTATATTGTTCGATGACGATGCCGCGATGCTGCTGAGTGTTTGTGATAGGACGGCCTAAGAGATCGTAGCGTTGTGTCTGGCCGACTTTGCTGCTTTCTATTGTCTGGATGCCAGAGGGGTCTGCTTTCGTAAACTGCCAAGCATCCAAATAGAGGTCGGTTGCAGCAGTGGCAACGATATAGATGGTCTTTACTCCTTGGAATTTGCTGGCGTCAACCTCGATGGTGTTATCGCTCATGTCGCTTGACGAGATGTTGAGTGTTGCCGCAGCCGTGGCAGTCTTTGTGCCAAGGCGAATCTCTATCGTACCTTCTCCCTTGGCGCACAGCGTGAACTTTACGGCACCATTGGTGTCAAAGTCTGCATTGCGCACTTGTATCCACGAGCCTTCCTTCATCTGTACCTGCAGATTCTCAGAAGCCTCGTTGCCCAATGTGTTGATGCTGCTCTTCTTGATGTTCGTAAAGTAATCGTATTCGATGCCGCCACATGTGGCCATCGTCTCTGCCTGCTGTAGTTCGTAGGGGTTCAGATTCTTGATGGCGGTGACACCGGTAAGGTTTAGCGTTACTCTGTTGATAGTCGCTGTTTCCTCGTTTACAGTAGCCTTGTTCACACAGATAGACCGGTAGAGGCTGGAATTACTGCCCGCAGCACCCTTGCTCTTCATGGCATCCATCAAGGAAACGTCGTGGTAGAGATAATAGTAGTTACCCTGAAATTTGTGCAGGTGTGAGTGGTTGTTTGGGGCAGAGGTATGAGCGCCGTATTCCCCTTTATACACCCATGAATCGGGATTCGTCGGGTCGTCGCTGACCATATAGCACATGGTCGCTTTGTTGGGTTTGCTGGCGGTGATACCGTGTGCTGCCTTATAAGCATTCCAGTCGGAATCCTTTCGGTTTGCCCAGTTCGAACAATAGGTAAAGACATACTTACCGCCAATCATATTCAATTCGTTGGCCTCAAAATGATAGGGGGCAGGTATTTCAATGGCAGAACCGCTGGTGGCAGCCAATCCGGATGCCAGCTTGATGATACGGGTGTTGCCGGGTAACAGGTCTGTGCCGCCGGCATCATAGTCAAGACCACCGAAGGTTAACCAACCTGTGCCATTATCGTCAATGACCACACCAGGGTCGAAATTAGCTGACTGCTGGAGGGCACCAGGTGTGTCTGATGCGATTAGGGCGTCTTCGCGTGGTGATGACCAAGGACCTACTGGCGATTTAGCTTTCAACACGCCGACGCCGTGGCTGCTGTTGGCAAAGTAGAGAAAGAATTCATCCTTTTTTGTTCGTTTGCTGGTATGCCATGTGACTGATGGTGCCCATGAGGTGTGAAAACCTCTATACCATGGATTTCCCGTCCAGCCAGAACAGAGTTTGGCAACATCAATTGTTCCATGGAATGTCCAGTTTACCATATCATCTGTCGAGAAAACCACAATCGACTTGATGGTACCGTAGGTGTTTTCTCCCTGCCTTCCGTTAATGAGAAACTCCTGATGGTCATTTGAACCGTAGACGTACAGACGTCCGTTGTAGTCTAGTGATGTTGGGTCTGCGCAATACACGCCACCGCTGATGGGATTACCATTACTCGTAGTTTTAAACTCCTTAGCAAGAGTCTGTGCGTTGGTCTGCAAGCAAGCTGCCACGAAAGCAACAGTAATGAATAGTTTCTTATACATATTTATATATTATTAATTTACACAAGTTCGACTTTGTTGATATCCTGCTCTTTTTCACAATAGTGGCAGGTGAGAATGCCGTCAGCCACGTGGAAATGGGTGGCCATCGGCTCGTTGTTGGTAATACACTTGGGGTTGTTGCACTTCACGATACCCTTGATCTCCTCAGGAGTCTCGACGGTCTTCTTCTCCACGACCTCGTAGTCACGGATGATGTTGAGGATAACCTTCGGGGCCACGACGGAGAGACGCGAAATCTCGTCGTCGGTAAAAAATTTGTCGCTGACCTTGATGATACCCTTATTGCCGACTTTCTGCGAGGGGTAGTTATTACCGATGGTGACGGGAGTCTTCAGGTCGAAGAGCCCAAGGAGATTGGCTACCTGATAGGTCTTTGTGGCAGGTATGTGGTCGATGACGGTGCCTTGCTCAATGGCGGCAACCAGGCGTTCTTTCTTGTTCATAATCTTCTTCGATATAACGTTATTACGGAATTACGGTATTACGAAATTACTCAATGATGGTTTTATCCTTTCTGACTTCGTCTAAACTGATGCCGAGGACGTCGCAGAAGATGGCTTCGCGGGCGTAGAGTCCGTTTCCGGCCTGCTGGATGTAGTAGGCGTGAGGATTGTCGTCGACGTCGTAGGCAATCTCGTTGACGCGGGGTAGGGGGTGGAGAATCTTCATGTTGGGCTTGGCCAGACGAAGCATATCATTATTTAATATATATACGTTCTTGACGCGTTCATATTCCATGAGGTCCGAGAAGCGCTCCTTCTGCACGCGGGTCATATAGAGAATGTCAGCATCGGCAATGACCTTTTCGTTGAAGGCGGTATGTTCCTGATACTGAATGCCGTGCTCCTTGCAGTAGATCTTGTATTCCTGTGGCATGGCGAGCTCTTTTGGAGCCACGAAATGGAACGTGGGATTGAAGTGGCGCATGGCCATGATGAGCGAGTGGACGGTACGACCATATTTGAGGTCGCCAACGAGATAGATGTTAAGGTTCTCAAGCGTGCCTTGTGTCTTATAGATAGAGTAGAGGTCCAGCATGCACTGTGAGGGATGCTGGTGGGCACCGTCTCCGGCATTGACGATAGGCACGCGGGTCACTTCCGAAGCATACTGGGCAGCACCCTCGATGTAGTGACGCATGACGATGACGTCGGCGTAGTTGGAAACCATCGAGATGGTGTCTTTCAGCGTCTCGCCCTTGGTGCCACTGGTGACTTTCGGGTCGGCAAAACCGATGACGCGGGCACCAAGACGGTTGGCGGCAGTCTCGAAAGACAGTCGCGTACGGGTGGATGGTTCAAAGAAAAGGGTTGCCACTACCTTGCCTTTCAGCAGCTCGCGGTTAGGGTGACGTTCAAACTCTTGTGCCATCTCAATCATATAGAGAATTTTCTCTTTTGTGAGGTCGGCAATTGTTACAAAATCATGCTTTTCCATCTCTTTTGGTCTAAATGATGGTGCAAAATTACAAAATTCTTCTGAATAAACACGCAAAATTCAGAAATTATGTGTAATTTTGCACTCAACTTAGTATGTTTTCAGTCATGAGAAAGTTTATAGTATGTACTTTGTGGGCACTTTTGGTGGCTTCCATACTGACGGCAGGAGTGGCATTTTACGCCATTAGCGAAGGGTGGATTGGCTATATGCCTCCCATTGAAGATCTGCAGAATCCTATCAACCGTTTCGCCACCCAGGTGATATCGGCAGACGGACGAGTGATGGGTACTTGGAACTATAATAGGGAGAACCGTATCATTGTCGACTATACCCAGTTGTCGCCGTCACTGGTACAGGCGCTGGTGGCTACCGAGGATGTCCGATTCTACGAACATTCGGGCATTGACTTCTATGCTTTGGGCCGAGCCATCGTCAAGCGTGGTGTGTTCGGGCAGAAGAGTGCCGGTGGTGGTTCAACCATTACGCAGCAGTTGGCTAAACAGTTGTATTCCGAGACGGCTCACAGCGTGATGGAACGCTTGTTGCAGAAGCCGATAGAGTGGGTGATAGCCGTCAAATTGGAACGTAACTATACGAAGGACGAGATACTGACGATGTATCTGAACTACTTTGACTTCCTGCATAATGCAGTAGGAATCAAAACGGCTTCGAATACATATTTCAGCAAGGAACCCAGAGACCTGACCCCTACGGAGGCAGCGGTGCTCATTGGACTGTGTAAGAACCCGTCGTATTATAATCCCGTCCGCCATCCGGAACGTTCGCTGGAGCGTCGTAACGTTGTGCTCGGACAGATGTTAAAGGCGGGATATATCACTGAGGCAGACTATCAGAAGTATATTGCCGAACCGCTGAACCTGAAGTTCCACGTGGCCGACCATCGCGACGGTATCGCGGTGTATTTCCGCGACTTCCTGCGTCGTTACATCACGGCCAAGAAGCCTGTCCGCTCGGAATATCCGTCGTGGAACATGGTGAAATACCATATCGACTCGCTGAACTGGGAGCTTGATCCGCTGTATGGCTGGTGTAACAAGAACTACAAGAAAAATGGCGACCCGTATAATATCTATACCGACGGTCTGAAGGTGCATACCACCATCGATTCCAGAATGCAGGCGTATGCCGAGCAGGCTGTGCAGGAGCATGTGGTCAAGTATCTGCAGCCGGCATTCGACAAGGAGAATCGCGGACAGAAGAACGCACCATATTCGGGCAATCTCTCGCAGGAGCAGGTGAACCAGATTCTGATGCGTTCCGTTCGCCAATGTGAGCGTTATCGCCTGATGAAGGCCGCAGGGGCGACCGAGGAACAGATCATGCAGGCGTTTAGGACGAAGACGGAGATGAGCATCTTCACCTATCATGGCGAGATTGACACCATTATGACACCGATTGACTCCATACGTTATTACAAGTCGTTCCTGCGTACTGGATTCATGAGCATCTGTCCGCAGAACGGCCATGTGAAGGCGTATGTCGGAGGAACAGACTTCTCGCATTTCGCCTACGACATGGCGATGGATGGTCGCCGACAGGTGGGTTCAACCATCAAGCCCTTCCTCTATTCGTTGGCCATGGAGAATGGATTCTCGCCCTGCGACCTCGCACCGAACGTCCAGCAGACATATATGGTGGCTGGTCGTCCTTGGACGCCTCGTAACTCCGGGCACGCCCGTTACGGTGAGATGGTGACGCTGAAATGGGGCTTGCAACAGTCGAACAACTGGATTTCGGCATACCTCATGAGCAAACTCAGTCCGCAGGCCTTTGTCTCGCTGCTCCATGAGTATGGCATCCGCAATCCGGAGATTCACCCGTCAATGGCATTGTGTCTGGGACCTTGTGAAATTACCGTCGGCGAAATGGTCAGTGCCTATACGGCATTCGTCAATCACGGCATCCGTGCTGCCCACATGTTCGTAACCAGCATCGAGGATAGCGAGGGTAACACCATTGCCCAGTTCCAGCCTCGCATGAATGAAGTCATAAGCGAGGAAAGTGCTAACAAGATGATTTATATGTTGAAGGCTGTCGTTGACGGCGGTACGGCCGGACGCTTGCGCCATAGGTACGGATTCACCGGTGAACTGGCAGGCAAGACCGGTACCACCAACAACAATAGTGACGCATGGTTTATGGGACTCACTCCTACGTTGGTCAGTGGCGTGTGGGTTGGTGGCGACGATCGTGACATCCATTTCTCATCCATGTCGATGGGACAGGGCGCTGCGATGGCTCTTCCCGTTTTTGCCCTTTATATGCAAAAGGTTTACAAGGACAAACAGCTTGGCTATAACGAGAGTGCAGTCTTTGACCTGCCCACTGGATATAACCCTTGCGTAATGGATGAATCCGGAATAAGTGATGTAAGTGGTGAAGATATTGAAGAGGTCTTCGAGTAGCTCATCACGCGTTATTGAGACGACAGGTACGGCGTCTCTGTCAGTCCGCCATAGCTCTTGGCGGACTTTTTTAGTGCCTCTTCTGTGGTGTACTGCTCATAGAACGTACAGCGGGTGACGATGGTCTGCGCTGAGCAGCGCTCACCAATAACCCTTACCAGTGCCCAGCCTTTCTTGTCGTCGCTGAACTCCTCGCCCTTCAGCACAAAATGGCCGTCCACCAGCGTCATCTTAGTCCGCGAAATCTCACGCATACTGAAACATACTCGCGGAGTAGTGTCCTCTCCTGTCTGCTCGGCAGTGTAGAGAAATAGCTTCTCCTGATAGCAGTGCTTGTCCTTCTCGAGGTCGGTCAGCAGGGCGGGTTCACCGTCCACCTCTCCCAACTCCAGTTTGATGGTCGGCAACGTGCCGTCACTCATCGGTATGCCGGGCATCAGGAACGATGCCTCAGTCATGTGTATTCGTTCCACATACACCGTTGGCAACCTGTTTGCCAGCGATGCAAAGTTCTGATAGGCTGTCTTACGTTGGGTAAACATCATTTCCTTACAGCCGTATTTCATCATCTGCCACAACGCAGTGGTGTGACGCATCTTTTGGCGCTGGTTGAATTGGCCCAGCGTATTGCTGCGCCTCTCGTCCGAGTTCGATACGCGCGTAATCACTTGTCCTTGCTTCACGTAGGTCGTAACACCCGCTTTGCGCAGGCTGCCTATCATGATCAGCCCCTTAGCAGCATACTTCTGTTTCATAGTCAAAATCTCCTATCTTTTGTTAATTATACATTTATTCATTGTTCCTTCGCCATTCTCTCATCGCTCTTCCTTCGCTCCAGCCTTGTTCTTCTTTCGATGCACCTTCTATTCTCCACCTATTGTTGTCCGGTTTCCATTCAGTTGTTATTCTTTTCTTCTTCATCTGTTATCCACTATTCAACCGGACATCAACCGGACATCAACCGGACAACAACCGGACAACAACCGGACAACAACTTGACAAGAGTAGGCGCAAATCCCTTGCTGTATCCTTGCTGCTTGGGTGGTACACCGAACTGAAGTCCTTGGCTTTTATGTGTGCAAAGATATACAAAAATCTCAAATCCACCAAACAAAATTCTCAAAAGTAACAAAATGCTTTTCTGATAGGTTGTTAAAAACGTGCTCTCTTAACATTAATTAAGGAGTAGAGTGTAATGTTGACACATTTTCTTTGTACCTTTGCAGCGTAAATTTTAATCATTAACTAATTAAACGTATGACAACAAAGAAAAAGTATGAGAAACCTGCGTTGCAGGTATTCGAGTTGAAACAACAGCCGCAGCTGCTGGCTGGAAGCAATCTCTCTGCAGGTGTGCAAAACTACACGTATGATAGTGAAGTAACCTGGTAATTAACCCACAAAAAACGATGAAAGCAATGAAAAAGACTATTAAATTTTTCTCGATGGCTGCCTTCGCAATGCTGGGTGCCATGACCGTTAGCTGCTCAAGCGACAACGACGAACTCCTCAGCGAGCAGCCTGTGAACAAAAAGAACTTAGTGACCACAACCGTGACCATCAGCTTCGACGACGCAACGACCCGCACGCTGACCGACGATGGTACGACGTTGTCGAATAAATTCGCCGAGGGCGACAAGATTGTTGTGTTCTATAATGAAGAGACAACATATTCGGCGTTGAGAGCCGAGAGCGAAGCACTCGCTGCCGGCGACATCAGCGCTGATGGTAAGTCGGCCACGTTCACCATCACGCTGACCAACCCGAAATCAGCTTCAGGTTTCCGCGCCATCTATCCTTACAATATGGCTAAAACTTCTATAAGTATTATAAATAACCCCAGTGAGGATGAATACACTGTCGATTACAGCAAGCTGGCAACGCAGGACGGAACGCTGGCCACACTCGGTACTCAGTTGAACCTCGCCATGTATGAAGGCTTCCTTACTGACGGCAAGCTTCCTTCTTTCATGCTGGCAAACAAACTGGCCATCGCCAAGTTCAAGATTAAGGATAACGGCGGCAACTACGTCACCAACACTATCACACAGCTCAACATCAATGACGGCCCCAACGGCTACCAAGTCCGTCCTTCGAAGCAGGAAGTCATCTACGTGGCCATGAAGCCAGTTGCTACTTCACAGACCATCTCTTTCAGCGCTGCTACTGGCTTGATGAACTATAATAGGAGCGTGACGGGCAAAGCGCTCACAGCCGGCCACATTTCTCCCATCAACCTGACGATGTATCCTATGGCTTCTACTGCTACCGAAACGGACAAGGGCAAGCTGATTTGCGCTGACGGACACATCCATGCCTACGATACCGATGCCGCCTGCACGGCCGATCGCATAGCTTTGATTTGCTACGTGGGCGATGCTGGTAAAGCTGATGCAAGCAGCGACAACTACAAGGGTCTTGCTCTGGCGCTGACGGATGCCAGCACAAGTGCTGCGTGGTGTTCTCAGAAAAGCGAAACTTGCCTGGTAGATCGGTATAGTACTGAACAAACAACAGACATGGCTGGTATAACCAATACCATGTCCCTTGTTTTTAATCATGATCATACCCACGCAGCAGCTTCTGCGGCCAGTAACTACAAGTATAATAATGAAGTCGACGCGGGTACTCATCCCACAGGTACAAGCGAGTGGTTCTTGCCGAGTGCCGGACAGTGGAAGAAGATGATTGACGCCTGCAAGAATGTGTTAGGTACCAAGAACAGCTACGAGGATCTGCGCGACGGCTTCAGCGGCGTTGGTGGAACGAACTTGCGGTCGGACACCTACTGGTCGTCGACGGAGAAAAGTGCAAGCAGAGCGTGGCGCTACCGCTTCAACGACAGCGGCTGGGCCGAATACTATAAGGACGATGTCTGCAGTGTTCGTGCCTGCCTCGCTTTCTAACCTATTGAGCCATTCATCCATTTATCTGGTTTAGCCGCGACGGAGCGGCGGATGGTGAATAAGAAAAGTAACAGGAGGGCGGTGCCCAACGCCACGGCGGACGACACCGCCCTCACTTTATTATTGAACTACGGGGAGCCTTCGGGCTCTCTGTTTTTTTATGATTAGCTGCGTGCCGGGCAGAGTGGCGCTCTGCTGCCGAATCGTTGGCCACGATTCAAGCAATGTCGACCCGACACTGGCGGGCAGAGCGGCAGACACTGGCGGACACGGTGACAAAATATCCCAGGGACCAAGAGCAGACGGCAGGGGTGGGGCTTTTTTATGCTCGAAAATTTTGTAATGTCAATTTTAATACCTATCTTTGCAGGCAGAAATCAAAAGTATTAGAAACTATGGAAGTACAGGGATTCTGAACTTTCTCGCGTGTATGTACGTGAGGTATCATTTTTCATTTTCGGTCCTCCCGTACGTACACGCGAGATGTTACTATTTATTTGAGAATTATTTAGGAATATGAAATAAAGTTCGTACTTTTGCAGCGTTAAAACTTATTATTATGACAACAACGATATCTATTCCAACAGAAGAATACAAGCGTGCCAAGGCTTTTGCCAGAGAACGCGACCTAAGCATTGAAGAACTCTTTGTCGCACTCCTTGGCCAACTGAAATCGAAAGACGATGCTATATGGGATCAGCATGATGCTGATGTTGTGCCATATACTTACGAGGAATTGCAGGCTCGTATCGATGAAGGAGAGGCACAATTCGAGCGTGGCGAATATAAAAGCCATGAGCAGCTGATGTCAGAATTGCAAGAAGAGTATTCATGGCTAAAGTAATTTGGAATAAGCAGGCCGAAAACGAATGGCGCAAGAAAATGCTATATGGTCTTGATGAATTTGGGAAGACCACTGCTATCCGATTTGTTCAACGCACAAACGATGTTGTCAATTTGATAAGGAAACACCCTAAAGCAGGTTTAAGAGAACCTTTGCTCCGCAACAAGAAACATGTTTACCGGTATTTTCATCTGTAGGTTCACTCAAGTTATTGTATTATTACGTTGATAGTTCCGATACTATTAGAATTGCTGACATTTGGGACTCCAGACGCGAACCGTCAAAATTAGCAAGGCGTATATAGTAATGTCAATGAAATAAAGTTCGTACTACAAATAACTGCCGCTTAATGGAAAATAAGAGCCACTTATCGCGCAATAAGTGGCTCTTATTTTGCAATACTCGGCTTGCGTTTACGGGTGTGTATATATAATATAATAAGGTGTGAGCTTCCAGTATTGTCAAAGAATGCGAAAACTTTTCATTTTTCTCGAAAAAAGTTCTGAAAATATTTGCAGGGATGAAAAATAGTTCGTACCTTTGCATCCGCTTTCGCGCTAAAATTTGGTGTCGAGGGCAAAAA
>CADCDY010000083.1 GCA_902800245.1 uncultured Prevotellaceae bacterium | reverse complement strand
ACGGATGATACCGTTGCAGTGCAGGATATCGTAGATGTGGCTGGTAATCTCACGAGCCCTGCGAGCCCAATCCTCACTGATACGCGCTGGAGTAATCTCTTGTACCTGACCATTATACTTGGCATCGTAGTCGAAGAACTCGTTCTGCGTTACCACCTCGGTAATTGGCAGAATTACTGTCTTCTCGTTTGTCTTGTAGATACCAACGGTGATTTCCGTTCCTGCCAGATACTGTTCTACCATCACCTCGTCACTCTCGAGCATCGCCTTGCGCAGAGCAGGAGCCAACTGGTCCTTATTCTTTACCTTCGACACGCCAAAGCTCGATCCATCGGTAGCTGGCTTCACAAAGCAAGGCATTCCAATGCGCTGTTCAATCTGGTCCTCACTAACCAAATCCTCATAACCACGACGAATAAGCAACGAATCAGCAACACTGACACCATAGCCGCGCAGATACTGGTTGAGCACAAACTTGTCGAAAGTCATAGCCTCAATCAGCACGCCACTAGTGGAATAAGGAATGTCTACGAGGTCGAAATAGCCCTGCAAGATACCATTCTCACCAGGAGTACCGTGAATGGTGATATAGGCATAATCGAAGAGTTTTGCCTTACCGTCTTCCACAAACGAGAAGTCGTTACGGTCAATCTTTGCCGTGATGCCACCAGGCAGTTCCACGTGCCAGTCCTGACCCTTGATGTCAACGATATACACATTGTATCGCTCTTTGTCGAAGAACGAATAGAGACCTTGAGCCGAGCGCAGTGACACGTCGTGCTCTGAAGAGTCGCCACCACAAACGATGGCAATGTTACGTTTCAGTTGTTTCATATATTTTTTATTTATTCGTTATTTCGTTATTCCGTTATGTCGATATTACGTCATGCGTTATGACGAGTATAGTTACGCCATTTGTCAATGAGCGCTGCCATATCGTCAGCCAGTTCGCTAGTAAAGTCCATCTGCTCGTGGGTCACGGGGTGGACAAACCCCAGCGTCTTAGCATGCAGGGCCTGACGAGAACAAAGCTTGAAGCAGTTCTGGATGTAGGCCTTATAGGATGCAGTACGCTCGCCTCGCAGAATTTCCGTACCACCATAGCGCTCGTCGCTGAACAACGGATGACCGATATGTTTCATGTGAGCCCTTATCTGGTGTGTACGACCTGTCTCTAGACGACATTCCACCAATGTGGTATAGCCGTAACGCTCGAGCACCCGATAGTGAGTAACGGCGGTTTTGCCGACATCTCCTCCTGCAGGGAATACCGCCATGCGCTGACGGTCACGAGGGTCACGTCCGATATTGCCCTCAATGCGCCCAGTGTCCTCTGTGAAGTTGCCCCATACTAATGCGACATAACTGCGATGCGTGTCGTGATTGAAGAACTGCGCTCCCAATTCCGTCTTGGCATCAGGGGTCTTGGCAACGACGAGCAGTCCACTGGTGTCTTTGTCAATGCGGTGAACCAGTCCTACGCTGGGGTCGTTAGGGTCATAGGAGGGCAAATTGCGCAGGTGCCAGGCAATGGCATTAACCAATGTCCCATGGAAATTACCCACTCCTGGGTGTACCACCAGTCCCGCAGGTTTGTTGATGACCATCAGCTGGTCGTCTTCGTAGACCACATCGAGAGGAATATCCTCAGGCTCGATGGTCGTATCGTAGTGCGGACGGTCGAGCATCAAAGTAATGACATCTCCTGCGCGCACCTTATAATTACTCTTGACAGGTTTGCCGTTGACATGGACAAAACCCGCATCAGCCGCTTTCTGGATGCGGTTACGGGAAGAATGCTGCACATGCTCAGACATATATTTGTCGATACGCACAGGCTCCTGACCGCGATCCACCTCCATGCGCAGATGCTCGTAGAGCTGACCATCGCCCTCTTCATCGAGGCTCAGCGCGACGTCGTCCAGTTCGTCATCCAGAAGATCCTGTGGCTTATCGGTTATGTCTGTCATAATGATTTATTCTCCTACAACGGGTTCTGTTACCTCCTCAAAATCATCGGCAAGATTCTCTTGGGGTCCAGCATACGACTGATCCACATATTCAACATCGTCCAAATCGTTGATAGTGCCTCCGCCCACAAGCAAGGTCAGCGGATAGTCAATGGGAATACGGTCACCATTCGAAACACGACGTCCACGACACACAATGCCATAGACCCAGTCGCGCTCACCAGGTACCGTTTGTGCAGGCAACAGGCGGAAGCCTATAGCCATCAACTTTGCTTCGGCCTCGCGAACACTGGAGTTATCCACGATATCAGGAATGGTAAACGATGGTGACGACGGTGAATTGACCGTCACGTAGATGATATGCCCCTGCTTTACCTTCGTACCATTGCCTGGTGTCTGAGCCAGAATACAATCTGCAGGCAGGGTCTTGTTATAGCCAGAGTCACTGACAAGAATAATCAATCCCTCCTGCTCCAGCAGCAGACGGGCTTTGTTATACGTCATACCCTGAACCTTTGGCACCACAATACCCTCACCATGATGAGTATAGTATTCGAGGCCATACTTTACACCAATGCACAGCAACACCACTACCAGGACCATTGCCAGCAGGTTCCCCCACAGGTAGAGGCTGCCCATTTTTCCAAAGAATTCCTTCGCGTTCATGAACTATATGCTATTATGAAGGGCAAAATTACAAAGAAATATTGAGACAACAAAAAAATTGGGTATATTTCTTAGAAAATACACCCAATTCTTATGCGTGACGATTGATTACTTTCCGTGATGCTCGTCAGATACAGTTAACTTCTTACGGCCCTTAGCGCGGCGAGAAGCCAGTACGCGACGACCATTCTTTGTTGCCATGCGCTCGCGGAAGCCATGCTTGTTTACGCGGCGACGATTGTGCGGCTGAAATGTTCTTTTCATTGTTCTATCGTTATTTTATTTGTTGTAATTCGACAATATATCCTCCGAAAATCAGAGTTTCGGGCTGCAAAATTACATAATTATTTCTAATTGTGCAAGTTTTCCGTTAATTTTTTCACTTTTCACTTCTCACTTTTCACTTTTTTTCGTACCTTTGCACCCGCAAAAGTGACAATTACATTATTAAATAGCTATTTTTTATGATTAATTCACAAGACATTAAGAAAGGAACAGCCATCCGTATGGACGGTGGCATTTGGGTATGTATTGATTTCCAGCACCGCAAGCCTGGTAAGGGTAACACCATCATGAACATCAAACTGAAGAACGTCAGCGACGGCCGTGTATTGGAGCGCCGCTACAACATCGGTGAGAAGTTGGAGGACGTTGTCATCGAGCACCGCGACTACCAGTACCTCTATGAGGATCAGGAAGGCCGTATCTTCATGAATCAGGAGACCTTCGAGCAGATTCCCATCGCCAACGACCTCGTTATCGGTCATGAGTACATGAAGGAAGGCGACGTCGTATCAGTTGTCAGCGACACTACCGACGGTACTATCCTCTATGCTGAGATGCCCGTTAAAACCATCCTGAAGGTGACCCACTCTGAGCCTGGTATCAAGGGCGACACCGCTACCAACACCCTGAAGCCCGCTACGCTGGAGACTGGTGTTGAGGTTCGCGTTCCCCTGTTCATCAACGAGGGTGACCTCATTCAGGTTGACACTCGCGACGGTTCTTATCTGGCTCGCGCTAAGGAGTAATGAAATATTCCATTATCGTACCTGTCTTCAACCGTCCTGACGAAGTGGACGAGTTGCTGGAGAGCCTTAGCTCACAGACTCTTAAGGACTTCGAGGTGGTGATAGTGGAAGACGGTTCACAGATTCCCTGCAAGGATGTTTGCGACAAATACGCAAACATCCTTGATTTGCATTATTACTTTAAGGAGAACAGCGGTCCAGGACAGAGCCGCAACTATGGCGTAGAACGTGCTCAGGGCGAGTATGTCATCATTCTCGACTCCGATGCCGTCACGCCTCCGGGCTTTATGCAGGCTATTGACGACGAACTGAAACGCCAGCCTACTGACGCCTGGGGCGGACCTGATGCCGCCCATGAATCGTTCTCTGACATCCAGAAGGCTATTTCATATGCCATGACCTCGTTCTTTACGACTGGCGGCATTCGTGGCGGCAAAAAACAGCTCGACAAGAAGTTCTACCCCCGCTCGTTCAACCTTGGCGTGCGCCGTGAGGTGTATCAACAGTTAGGTGGATTCACGACAGAGCGCTTTTCCAAGATGTCGCTCTATGGTGAGGATATAGACTTCAGCCTCCGCATCTATAAGAACGGTTACAGCTGTCGTTTATTCCCTGAGGCATGGCTGTGGCACAAGCGCCGTACAGATTTCCGTAAGTTCTGGCGACAGGTCTATAATAGTGGCTATGCCCGCATCAACCTCTGGCGCAAATATCCTGAGGCCTTGAAACCCGTTCACGCCCTTCCAGCAGTCTTCACGATAGGCGTTATTTTTCTGTTCCTATGCTGGCTAGTAGGCGAGGGGCTGTTCAACTTTGGCGTATGGCTCCGTCCCGAAGAGCATTGGTACCAACAGGTAGGTCTGTGGCTGAGCTGTCTGGCGCTTATACCTCTTATATTATATAGCGCTCTGATTTTCATTGACTCCACTATCCGCAACAAGAGTGTGATGGTGGGACTCAAATCTATTCCCGCAGCCTTCATCCAGCTCATTGGCTATGGCGTAGGTTTCCTGGAGTCGTTGTTTACGAAAAAGCATGGATAAGCTGAACATCAACCAGTGGGCAAAGGAAGACCGTCCGCGCGAGAAACTCATGCGGCTCGGTCCGTCGGCACTGACTGATGCCGAGTTATTGGCCATACTGGTTGGTTCAGGTTCCACGAAGGAGGATGCCGTCACGCTGATGAAGCATATTCTGGCAGACTGCAATAACAACCTGAATACCTTGGGAAAACTCACCATTCGCGACCTTTGCAAATATAATGGCGTAGGCGAGGCAAAGGCTATCACCATCCTTGCTGCCTGCGAACTGGGCAAACGTCGACAAAGCGGAAAACCCGAGGAACGGCCCGACTTAGGTACGGCGACCCTCATCTACAACTACATGCATCCACAATTGCAGGACCTCGACGTCGAAGAGTTTTGGTTGTTGCTCATGAACCAAAACCACCGCCTCATCAAGCAGATACGTATCTCGCACGGCGGTATCACAGAGACTGCTGTCGACATTCGTATCATCATCCGCGAGGCCGTACTCGCCAATGCCACCATGCTAGCCATTTGCCATAATCACCCTTCAGGTTCGTTACGTCCCAGTCCAATGGATAACGACCTGACAACCAGCATCCAACGCGCCTGCCAGCTGATGCGCATCAAATTTCTCGACCACGTCATCATCACTGACGGAGCCTACTACAGCTATTGCGAAACAGGTCGCGTTTGATTGATGCTCTTGGCTTCGAGGCGTTTGGCGCGCGCTTCGGACTGAGTAGAAAGTTTACCCTTCAGATATTGTTCGATGATAAGTCCGGCCATCGGAGCGGCGAGGTCGGCACCGAAACCTCCGTGTTCGACATATACACTGACTGCAATCTTAGGGTCGTTCATCGGCGCAAAAGCGATGAATGCTGAGTGGTCGGCACCAGGATTCTCGACAGTTCCCGTCTTGCCACAAATGGGATATGTGGTGCGGATGCTGGTGGCCGTGCCCTTCTCTACAGCCAGTCGCATTCCCTCCACAACAGGTGCATATGCTTCTGGCACCACCTTGGTCTGACGACGGGTCAGGTAACGCTGGTTCTTCGTGTCCTTATGGATATGCGGCACATAGAACCAACCCCTATTGGCAATAGTGACAGCGAGGTTACACAACTGTAGGGGCGTCAGCGTGACGTCACCCTGACCCATACCTGCCCACCAGATGGTCTTACCGTCCCAGCCCTTCGGATAGCGACGGTTCAGGTAGTCGGCACCTGCCAACAAGCCTCCCTGTTCACCGGCAATATCGATATGCATAGGACCACCCAGTCCCATCGACTGCATATAGCTGCGCCAAGTGGTGATAGCCTCATCGCGCGTCTCATACATAAAGTCGTCGTTGATCATCGAGGCAAAGGTCATCAGGAACCACGTATTGCACGACTGCGCCAGCGCATCTTTCAGTTTTAGAGGCGAACGGTGTTGATGACAACCCACCTTTATATTACCATCCGTCACACCATTCTCACACTTCACGCTGGTCTCAGGAGTGATACTGCCCTCGGAGAGCATCACCAGTGCCTGAGCCGTCTTAAATGTCGAACCAGGAGCCTGCGGTTTTCCTATAGCCTGACGGACATCACTACCCTGAGGGGTATTCGTCGCCAGACACAATATCTCACCGTTGGCAGGATTGATGGCCACAACGGCTCCAGTCTTACCTTTCAGCAGACGTTCGCCCAATTGTTGCAGCAAAGGACGCAGCGTCAATGGTCCGTCCGTTGGCAGGTCTTGTGCGTTTAGTGACAAACTCGTCAAGAGCAGAATGACGACTGTTAAAAAAAAGCGATATTTGTGTTCCATTTTTATTGTTGTCGCGTATATTTGTTGCAAAGATAGCACTTATAGTCGACAAAACGAAATAAAAAACATTTTTATTTTGCTATGTGCTCACTTTTTTGTACCTTTGGCGGCGAAAAGAAAAAACAATGGACAAGCAACTATCAAAAATAGACTTTGAAAATGCTCGTGCCGAGGTGTTCTGTTTTGACAACGGCACGGAGGTAAAGGAATATCACGTGATGATTCACGTGAGCAAAAAGGGACTGGCGTATGCCAAGCAGTTAGAGGCAGTGATGGACGCATACAATGGTTTGCTGGACCAACTTCCTGGACGTCCGCAGGCAGTGTTCAAGCGTTATTTCCTGAGTGACGCTGCCAATCAGGCTGAGGACATATTCGCTTCGGATATGACCCCATGTGCCAAGAGCGTCATCCAGCAAGCGCCCCTCGACGGTACAAAGGTGGCTTTGTGGGTATATATGATGACTGGGGTGCAGACAGGAGTAGCCAGAAGCGGATTATACGAAGTACGTCACGGACAGTTCCGCCACCTGTGGAACGGCAGTGCCTGCAATCTGGCAGCAAACTCAGAATACCAGATGCGCCTCTTGTTCAACGAATACATCATGCAGTTGGCTGAAGAGGGATGTAAACTGTCAGATAACTGCATCCGCACGTGGTTGTTCGTCAACGATATCGATCTGAACTACGGTGGTGTCGTCAGAGCGCGCAACCAGGTATTCTTCACCCAAGGACTGACGCAGCATACCCACTTCATTGCCTCAACGGGTATTGGTGGACGCCAGCAGGATCCTAACGTTCTGACGCAGATGGACAACTACGGTATTGCCGGTATCCAAGCCGAGCAGATTCACCATCTCTATGCTCCTACGCATCTGAACCGCACCAGCGACTATGGTGTCAGCTTCGAGCGAGGCACGCGTGTGGACTATGGTGACCGCACCCACGTCTTCATCTCAGGTACGGCAAGCATCAACAACAAGGGTGAAATCATGTTCCCCAAGGATATTGAGCGTCAGACACACCGCCTTTGGGAGAACGTAGAGGCGCTATTGAAGGAGGCTAATTGCACCTATGACGATGTGGCTCACATGATTGTCTATTTGCGCGACGTGTCCGATTACGAAGTGGTGCGCAACCTCTACGAGGAGCGTTTCCCCGGCAAGCCCTGTGTCATCACCCACGCTGCAGTATGCCGTCCGGGATGGTTGGTAGAAATGGAATGCATGGCCGTACGCCAAAACGACGACACGACCATGCCTCAATTCTAATTGTTACGAAAATAAAAGAGGGTGTCAATTGCATGTTGACACCCTCTTTCTTTTATTCCTTATTGGCGTTCTCAGCGTCAATAGCCTTGATCTTTTCACGCACCAGCTGCACCTCGTCCTTCAACTTCTGCACCTTGCGGTTCATCTCGTCGATGAGCGAATTACCTTTCTTCGACGAAGCATTGAGGAAACCGAGGTTGTTCTCGTAGGTCTGCACCTCCTGTTTCAGCTGTTCGTACTGACGCATCAGACGTGCGCGCTCGCTGTCGAGGGCATTCTCACCACGCTCAGCAACCTGTTTGAGGTTATCCTTGAACTTTGTCAGGCGACGCTTGGCAACGGAAATGTTCAGTTCCTTGTAAAGTTTGTCAAGCACGGCATGATACTCCTCATACAACTTATCCTTCTCCTTGAAGGGCACATGACCAACAGCCTGATACTCCTCAACGAGCTGTTGCACCTTCTCCTGCAAACCTTCACCAGCCTCTTCGGCAGCGGCCTTCAGACGTTCAATGACATCACGCTTCTTCTCCAGATTCTCGCGCTCGTCACTACGTGTTCCAGCGCCAGCAGCCTTGCGGGCCTCGAAGAACTTGTTGCAAGCACCAAGGAACTCTTCCCACAGCTGGTCACCCAATTTCTTGGGAACCATACCGATGGTCTTCCATTCCTTCTGCAGATTGATGAGTTTGTCGCTTGTCGACTTCCATTCGGTAGAATCCTGCAGCGCCTTAGCCTTCTCGATGAGGGCACGCTTCTTCTCGGCATTCTCCTTGAAATTCTCCTTCAGCGAACGGAAATATTCTGCCTTACGACCAAAGAAATCGTCGCACGCAGCACGGAAACGCTCGAAAATCTTGACGTTCATCTTCTGAGGAGCAAAACCGATGGTCTTCCACTCAGCCTGCAACTCGATGATTTCCTTCGTATGACGTTCCCAGTCCGAACCCGTCTTGTTCTCCTCAGCGGCAATAGCCTCTACCTTCTCGCAAAGAGCGGTCTTCTTCGCCAGGTTGTCTTCTTCCTTGGCACGCATACCTTCAAAATGCTGCTGGTGACGCTTGTTGATAACGGTGGATGCAGCCTTGAAACGGTTCCATATCTCCTCGCGTAACTCCTTGCTGACAGGACCTATTTCGCGATACTCCTGGTGAAGCTTCTGCAACTGGTGGAACGCACTGATAACATCAGGCTCGTCTGCCAACTTTTCTGCAGCCTCACACAGCTTCATCTTCAACTCCAGGTTTTTCTTGAAGTCATACTCACGGGCCTCACTGTTCAACTTCAGCAAATCGTAGAACTGCTCTACATACAGCTGATAGTTACGCCACAGCTCGTTGGCCTTCTCGGCAGGAACGTTCTTGATTTCCTTCCATTCGTCCTGCAGGGCCTTGAAATCCTTATATGACTTATTGGCTTCCTCGGGCGAGGTAACCATAGCCTTGATTTTTTCAATGATGGCGAGCTTCTTTTCCAGGTTCACCTGTTTCTCCTGTTCCTGCTCCTTGAACAGCTTCTGACGCTTTTCCTTGATAACACCCATCTCGGCCTTGAAAGCTTCCTCCAGCTCGTCAGGGGTAATCTGATACTGCTCAGGGTCGCCGCCAGCGTCGATATATTCCTTCAAGCGTGCCTCGCGCTCGGCAATATGCAACTTGTAGAAGGCTGTCTTCAGGTAGTCAACCTCCTCCTTCTGGGGTGCTTCGTCGCCATGAGCTATCTCACGTACGCGTTCCAACACCTCTTTCTTTGTTTGATACTGCTTGCGTTCAGCCTCTACGGGAGCTTCCGCTGCAATCTGTTCTACGTTCTGCTCCTCAATGGGAGTTTTTTCTTGAGAGTCCATCATTAAAAATGTTTTAGTTCATGTAATACAAATCCGGCCATTTTGCCAATATTCGGCAAAATTAGCAATAAAATCTGAAACCACCTAATTTTTTTTGAAAAAAGTGGTTAAATCAGTCGTTTGTGACGGAAAACGAGCAGTGAGATGACCGAAATGAGCACCGAAATGATGATAGCGACGACAAATCCGATGGGACTGTTCTCCATGCCGTTGACGAGGTTCATGCCGAAGAATGATGCCACCAATGTCGGCAACATGAGGATGATGGTCACCGACGTCAGCGTACGCATGATGGTGTTCATGTTGTTGTTGATAATCGACTGATAGGTATCCATCGTCGACTCCAAGATGTTCGAATAGATGTTCGTCGTCTCGCGGGCCTGCGTCATCTCGATGTTGACGTCCTCAATGAGGTCGGCGTCCAATTCGTCAATCTGCAGCTTGAACTTCAGCTTCGACAACAGCGTCTCATTGCCTCGGATAGAGGTGTTGAAGTAGGTCAGCGAGTCCTGCAGACGTGACAGACCAATCAGCGACTCGTTGTTCACCTCGCGGTCCAGGTTGCGCTTTGCCTTGTCGATGAGCATCGAGATCTGCTTCAGACGCTTCAGATACCATACGGCTGACGAAAGGAACAGACGGAATATCATATCGACATAATCCGTGAATCCCACGCCGCGCTTCTGCTGGAAACTGACGAAGTCAATCATCATGTTCGTCTCGTAAAAGCACACGGTGATGGTCACGTCGCGCTTG
>CADCDY010000082.1 GCA_902800245.1 uncultured Prevotellaceae bacterium | reverse complement strand
GGTCGCGAGCACGCCTTGGCTTGGAAGATTGCCCAGAGTGAGAAGTGTGAGAAACTGTTTGTTGCCCCTGGCAATGCAGGAACCAGCAATTGTGGAGAATTCGCAACGCCACACTCCGCTCCGACGGAGAATATTGCCATGAAGGCTGACGACTTCGAGGCTGTGAAGCAGTTTTGCACGGAGAAGCAGATAGACATGGTGGTTGTAGGTCCTGAGGACCCGCTGGTGAAGGGCATCTACGACGATATGAAGGCCGACGAGCGTACCAAGAACATCCCTGTCATTGGCCCTTCGAAGGCCGGTGCCGTGTTGGAGGGTTCGAAAGATTTTGCCAAAGCTTTCATGCAGCGCCATAACATCCCCACAGCCCGTTACCAGACCTTTGACGGTGAACACGTGCAAGAAGGTTTGGCCTTCTTGGAAACCCTGGAAGTTCCCTACGTCCTCAAGGCCGACGGCCTCTGTGCCGGTAAGGGCGTGCTGATCCTTCCTACGCTCGATGAGGCCAAGAAGGAGTTGAAGGAGATGCTGGGCGGTATGTTTGGCAATGCCTCCAGCCGTGTGGTTATCGAGGAATTCATGAGCGGTATCGAGTGTAGCGTCTTTGTGCTGACTGATGGTACCCACTACAAGATTCTGCCAGAGGCCAAGGACTACAAGCGCATCGGTGAGCACGATACCGGTCTGAACACAGGCGGCATGGGAAGCGTTTCGCCTGTTCCCTTTGCCACGAAGGAGTGGATGCAGAAGGTGGAAGACCGCATTATCCGTCCTACCGTAGAGGGTTTGGCTGCTGAAGGCATCGATTATAAAGGCTTCATCTTCTTTGGACTGATTAACCGTACAAATACGTCAACTGGTGCCCCAGAGCCTTACGTCATTGAATACAACTGTCGTATGGGTGATCCGGAGACCGAGAGCGTGATGTTGCGACTGAAGAGCGATATCGTTGACCTGTTTGAGGGTGTGGCTGAGGGGAACCTCGACCAGCGCGAGATTGCATTTGACGAGCGTGCGGCAGTCTGTGTGATGCTGGTATCGGGCGGTTATCCGCAGGCCTACAAGAAGGGTTATCCCATCACGGGTATCGACCAGGTGGAAGGCAGCATCGTGTTCCACGCAGGTACAGCCCTGAAGGACGGACAGGTGGTGACCAATGGCGGACGCGTGATTGCCGTTTCGTCGTATGGCAAGGACAAGGCCGAAGCCCTGCAGAAGTCTTTTGAAGAAGCTCAGAAGATTCAGTTTACGGACAAATATTTCCGTCGCGACATAGGAGCGGACCTGTAATAGAGGTAAGAGGTGAGAGGTGAGAGGTAAGAGGTTAGAGGTGAGAGGTAAGAGTGAGAAAATATACACAGAATAAGGTTGCAGAAAGCAGGCTGGCACTGCCCACGACCATTGCCTATGCAGTGGTCGTATGGCTGTTGGCAGGTCTTGTCCAGGACGCCTTGTGGCTGCAGTTCGGATGTTTTGCCCTTGCAGCCTTGCTGATGGTGGAACTGAACAACATCAATGCACTCATCCGCATTTACTCACGTATGGTGAGCTGTTCATTCTTTGCCATGTCGTGTATGCTGTGTTTCCTGTTTCCCTCCACATCCGGTGCCATCATGGCCCCATTGGTCATCGGTTCCATGGTGTCGCTGTTTGCTGGTTACCAGGACAAATTGGCGGCAAAACCGTCCTACTACGCTTTCCTGCTCATCGGCTTGGCATCCCTGACCTTTGTCCATATATTGTTCTTTGTGCCGCTGATATGGCTGTTGATGGCTTTCCTGTTGCAGTGTTTCTCGTGGCGTACTTGGATTGCCTCGATACTGGGACTGCTGACACCATACTGGTTTGGCAGTTGCTGGTGGGCCTGGCAACAGGACTTTACCTTTGTTTTCAACCATTTCATGGCATTGGGCGACTTCGCAAGACCGCTGGACTTTTCTTTGCTGACAGTCCCTCAGATAGTATCCTTGGCGGTTGTCATGCTGTTTGCTGTCATCGGCATCGTACATTATCTTCGTAAGTACCACGACGACAAGATTCGCATCCGCCTGATCTATGGCGTCTTTATCTGGACGAATCTGACAGCAGCGCTTTTCCTGCTGCTCCAACCCCAGCATTATGACTGTCTGATGCGTATGATGGTGATCAATACTGCGCCACTGATAGGCCATTTTCTGGCACTGACGCGTACGCGGTGGACCAACATGGCGTTCTACGTAATCGTGGCTATCGTCCTTATCATGACAGGATTTAATTTATGGATGTAATCATCTCTTTGCTAATCAGTTACGGATATTGGGGCATGCTCCTGACGGCCTTCGTGGCGGGGTCTTTCTTCCCGTTCTCCAGCGAGGCCGTTATGACAGGACTGTTGGCTGCCGGTCTCGACCCCTGGCTGCTCATCGTCTATGGTACCATTGGCAATGTGGCAGGCGGAATGTTCAACTATTTCGTAGGACGCATGGGTAAGTTGGAGTGGATAGAGAAATACCTGCATGTCAAGCAGAAAGACCTCGACAAGGCGACGCGTTTCATGGGTGGACGCGGTGCTTGGATGGGGTTCTTTGCCTTTGTGCCTATTCTGGGTTCTGCCATTACCATTGTGTTGGGACTCATGAGGGCCAACATCCCGATTTCGCTGACCAGTATCGCGCTGGGAAAGTTCCTGCGTTATGTGTTGCTGGTCTATGGCGCAAACATGCTTATTGGTTAAAAAAACTCAATTATCAATTGTCAATTCTCAATTTTCAATTAATAGTAGTACCTTTGCAGGATAATTCATAAACAACGACAATGAAACAATTCAGACTTGTGGACAATATCTTGGGTTGGCTGGCCTTTGCCATTGCAGCCTTCGTCTATTGCTCCACCATCGAACCGACAGCATCTTTCTGGGACTGTCCGGAATTTATTTCTACTGGTTATAAACTCGAAATCGGCCATCCGCCCGGTGCACCGTTCTTCATGCTCACGGCCAATCTGTTCTCACAGTTTGCCAGCGACCCCAGTCAGGTGGCTTACATGGTGAACACGATGAGTGCGCTGCTTTCTGCTGCCACCATCCTGTTCCTGTTTTGGACCATCTCGCACCTTGTCAGACGCTTGCTCATCCGGCAGGAGGATTTCTTCAAGGCTGCCTCCCTGCAGGATGTCCCGCTCTACAAGTGGATTGCCATCTGGGGCTCAGCAATGGTTGGTGCACTCATCTATACCTTCAGCGACACCTTCTGGTTTTCTGCTGTCGAGGGTGAGGTGTATGCCTATTCGTCAGCCTTTACGGCCGTTGTGTTCTGGCTCATCCTGAAGTGGGAGGACCAGGCCGACCAGCCTCATGCCGACCGTTGGCTCGTGCTGATTATGTATATGACGGGTCTCTCTATCGGTGTCCACCTGCTGAACCTGTTGTGTCTGCCTGCCATTGTGTTGGTATATTATTACAAGAAATTCCCTACCGACGATCCGAAGCGCGACCTGAAGGGCTCGCTCATTGCCCTGTTCATCTCGTTAGTCATCCTTGCAGCAGTGCTCTATGGTGTCGTTCCCGGCATCGTACAGGTTGGCGGCTGGTTCGAACTGTTGTTTGTCAACATCCTCGGCATGCCGTTCAATACGGGTGAGATTGTCTATATCTTCCTGCTCATTGGCGTGATGGTATGGGCCATCTGGGAGACCCAGCGTTCTCTCACCTCTAACCACTCACCTCTCACCTCTAATGAGAAGCGCCAGAACATTGCCTTCCTCTTGGCTGTTGCCATGTTGGGCATTCCGTTCTATGGTCACGGCTGGCTGTCGGTATTCATTGGTATCGTGGTACTGGCCATTTTATGGTTTGTGCTGAATTACAAGCAAACAGCTAAAGGCCAAAAGCCAAAAGCATTGGTAACCGCTCGTATCAAGAACACCTCACTGCTTTGTATGCTGATGTTGATGATCGGCTACTCGTCGTATGCCCTCATCGTCATCCGTTCTTCAGCCAATCCGCCTATGGACCAGAACTCGCCAGAGGATATCTTCACGCTGGGTGAGTATCTGGGTCGTGAACAGTATGGCCAGCGTCCGCTGTTCTACGGACAGGCATACACCTCTCAGGTTGCTTTGGAACAGGACGGCAACTATTGTAAGCCCGTGATGACCGAGGGCGATCCTGTCTGGCAGCGTAAGGAGAAGGCCTCTCCTGACGAGAAGGACGAATACTTCATTCTCCGTACCAAGGACGAATACAAATATGCGCAGAACATGCTGTTCCCACGTATGTACAGCTCGGCCCACCGTGCCCAGTACGAAAGCTGGATGGGTGGTGTTGACGGTCATGAGGAGCAGTTCGACCGCTGTGGCGAGATGATGACTGTCAAGGTTCCTTCGCAGTTCGAAAACCTGCGTTTCTTCATCTCCTACCAGTGTAACTTCATGTACTGGCGCTACTTCATGTGGAACTTTGCCGGTCGTCAGAATGACCTGCAGGGTAATGGTGAACCCGAGCATGGCAACTGGTTGACTGGTTTCAGCTGGTTCGACAACTGGCGTCTGGGCAATCAGGACTGGTTGCCGGATGAGCTGAAGGAGAACAAGGGACATAACGTGTTCTATTGCCTCCCGTTGCTGTTAGGTCTCATCGGACTGTTCTGGCAGTCATTGTCCAAGCACAGTGCGCTCACCTCTCCTCTTACCTCTCACCACTCACCTCACACCTCTAAGAGTGTCGACCAGACGGGCATCCGCCAGTTCTGGGTGGTGTTCTTCCTGTTCTTCATGACGGGTCTGGCCATTGTCATCTATCTGAACCAGACACCCTCACAGCCTCGTGAACGCGACTATGCCTATGCCGGTTCGTTCTATGCCTTTGCCATCTGGTGCGGCATGGGTGTGGCGGCTATCATCGAGATTGTCAGGCAGTATTTGAAGAAGGTGAATCCCTTGATCCTTGCTTCCGTGGTGTCCGTGCTTTGCCTGCTGGTGCCCGTTCAGATGGCTTCTCAGACGTGGGATGACCACGACCGTAGCGGTCGTTACACCTGTCGTGACTTCGGTCAGAACTACCTGATGTCGCTGCAGGACGAGGGTAACCCCATCATCTATACCAATGGCGACAACGACACCTTCCCGCTCTGGTACAATCAGGATGTGGAGGGCGTACGTACCGATGCCCGTGTCTGCAACCTCTCTTATCTGCAGACCGACTGGTATATCGACCAGATGCGTCGTCCGGCCTACGATTCTCCTTCTGTTCCCATCTCCTGGGAGCGTATTGAGTATTGTGCTGGCACCAACGAGTATGTCTCCGTTGAACCCGGCATGAAGGAGGCTGTCCTTGAACACTATCGTGAGAATCCGGAACAGGCCCGCCAGCAGTTTGGCGACGATCCCTTCGAGTTGAAGAACATCCTGAAATACTGGGTACGTTCCAAGAACAAGGACCTGCACCTCATTCCTACCGATACCATCTATATGACCATCGACAAGGATGCTGTGCGCAAGAGTGGTATGATGATGGCTTCCGACTCTATTCCCGACCGCATGACCATCTCGCTGGCGGGCAAGCATGCGCTTTACAAGGGCGACCTGATGATTCTCGAGATGCTCGCAGAGTGTAACTGGACCCGTCCTATCTATGTGGCCGTCTCCGTGGGTGAGGACAACTACATCAATCTGGGCGACAACACCATTACCGAGGGTCTGGCCTATCGCATCACGCCCTTCACCACCACCAATGGCGGCAAGCCCATCGCTGGCGTGAAGAATTTCGATTCGAAGCGCACCTACGACAACATCATGCACCGCTTCAAATTTGGAGGTATCGATCAGAAAGGCATCTATCTTGACGAGACCGTTATGCGCATGTGTTTCACCCATCGTCGCATCATGGCCCGTCTGGCACTCGAACTCATCAGCGAGGGTGACAAAAAGAAGGCCGAAGAGGTATTGCGCTATACTGCCAAACAGATTCCTACCTATAATGTTCCCAGCAACTATTCTTCCGGCTCGCTCGATATGGCGCGTGCCTGGACGCAGCTGGGCAATAATAAGGAGGCCCTCGTCATCATGAACGACCTTTGGAAGACCAGCAGTCAGTATATGAAGTGGTATTGCACGCTCAGTGGTTCCCGCTTCGAGTCCTCTGCCAACGATGTCGCCATTCAGGTCTACATCATGCAGCAGCTGATTGCACTTGCCGACTCCTTTGATGAGAAGTGGGCTGACAGCCACATGAAGGAACTCGCTGAGATGGCTACTGTCTACCAGCAGAAGGGTGGGGAATTGGGATTCTAGAGTTTAGAGGTAAGAGGTAAGAGGTGAGAGGTAAGAGTTTAAAGTTTAGAGTTTAGAGTTCAACGTTCAATGTTAATTGAGCAACCCTCCGTCTGGCTACGCTGGCTTTATCCCAAGGCGCTATGGCGTATGGACCGTCACGAGAAGGCCGTCTATCTGACCTTCGATGACGGGCCTATTCCTGAGGCTACGCCCTGGATACTCGATGTGCTGCAGCGCTATGGCGTCAAGGCCACCTTCTTCATGGTGGGCGACAATGCGCGTAAGTATCCCGAGCTCCACCAGCGTGTCGTCAACGAGGGTCATCGCATCGGCAATCACACCCACAACCACATCGGAGGTTTCTCGCATACCATCCGTGAGTACAGCTATAATGTCGAGAAGGCCAATGCCTATCTGCATACTGACCTTGTCCGTCCGCCCCATGGCTGGATGCGCCTCAGTCAGTATGCCTGGCTCTCGCGCAAGTTCCGCATTGTCATGTGGGACCTTGTCACCCGCGACTATTCCAAGTGGCTCACGGCCGACGATGTGCTCCAGAATGTGAAGCGCTATGCCCGCAACGGGTCCATCATCACCTTCCACGACTCTCTGAAAAGTATTGACAAACTGCATACCGCCCTGCCGCAGGCCATCGAGTGGCTCCAGGCGCAAGGCTATGCCTTTAAGACGTTCTGACAGATGAAGAAGCTTCTTTGCTCCCTGGTGCTCCTGTTCGCTGTGCTTGCGCTCTTTGCAGAGGAACAGGCGACCACTGCGAAGCGCAAGAAGGTGGCTGTTGTCTTGAGTGGCGGTGGCGCAAAGGGTACGGCACATATCGGAGCCCTGAAGGTGTTGGAACGCGCAGGCATACCCATCGATATTGTGACGGGAACCTCGATGGGCAGTCTTGTGGGAGGCCTCTATGCCATTGGCTACAATGCCGAGGCCCTCGATACACTGGTGGCCGGTCTCGACTGGTCTTTCCTGCTTAGCGACCGTGAGGACGTCAGTCGCCAGAGCATTGGCGACCGCAAGAAACAGAGCACCTACATCATCTCCCGTACGCTGCACTTCGGTCGTCAGCGCGAGGCTGGCGGTGGTTTCATCAAGGGCAAGAATATCAGTACGCTGCTCGAGAAGTTGTGCATGGGTTATACCGACTCCATGAGTTTCGACCGCCTGCCCATTCCCTTCGCCTGTGTGGCTACGAATGTTGTTGACAATTCCGAGGTCGATATCCACTCCGGTCGCTTGCCTGAGGCCATGCGTGCCTCGATGGCCATTCCTGCCGTCTTTTCCCCTGTCCGTAAAGGGAATATGGTGTTGGTTGACGGTTTCCTCACCAACAACTATCCCGTTGACCTGGCGCGGGCCATGGGTGCCGATGTGGTCATTGGTGTTACCTTGCAGGACACGCTGAGGTCTGCTGAAGGCCTCAACTCCACGCTCAGCATCCTGATGCAGGTTGTCGATTATAAGACCATGGACAAGTACGACGAGAATGTCGCCAATACCGATGTCCTCATCCGTGTCGATCCCTCCGGTTTCTCTGCGGCCAGTTTCAATGCTGACGCCATCGACAGCCTCATCCATCGCGGTGAGGAGGCGGCCATGCGCTGTTGGGACGACCTGCTGGCCCTGAAGCGGAAAATCGGTGTTGCCCCCGACTATAAGCCCGTTCTCCGCCAGCCCCTTCATCCCGGAGTCTCTACGGATAGTCTGCAGTACGGGGATGGAGGCTTCCGGACGAAGCCCCCGCGCGACCCACAGATCAATCTCGGCTTGCGCTACGATAACGAGGAGATGGTGGCCTTGCAGGCCAATCTCAGCCTTCCCTTGGAGCGGACGCTTTCTGTCAGTTCCGACCTCACCCTTCGCTTGGGCAAGCGTCTGTTGGCGGGTGGCGACCTCATCTTCCATCCCCGGACCCTGCGTTTCTCGCGTCCCGCCATCTCCTATTATTTCCGTCACAACGACATTGACGTCTATTACGAGGGCGATTGCGAATACAGTGTGAAATACAACCAGCACCAGGTCCTGGCAGACCCTGTCAATGTCACCATTCGCAATTTCACGCTCAAGGCCGGTCTGCGCTGGGACTACTATCATTTCTCCAATCAGCTGAAGTCCGACCTGTGGCGCAATGTGGATTTCCATAACGCACATTATTTCACCTATCAGGCCCAGTTGGAGTTCAATTCCGAGGACCACCTGTATTTCCCCACCCGTGGCGGCTGGTTCCAGGCACGCTATGCCTATATCACCGACAATTTCGCCCAAATCGACAATCATATCGGCATCTCCGATGTCAGTGCCCTGTGGCGTAAGTCCTTCTCCTTCGGCACGCGCTTTACCATCGAGAATCTGTTCTATGGTCGCCTGCTCTTTGGCACCGACATCCCCCATATCTACGACAATGTCATTGGAGGCACGCGTTTCGGCCATTATGTCGAACAGCAGATGCCCATGGTAGGAATGGGCAATATGGAGTATGCCGACCACCATTTCATCGGGTGGCAGTTGCAGGCCCGCCAGCGCATGGGCAAGAACCATTATGTACGCCTGATGGCAGCCTACGCCCAGCAAGCTCCGGAGATTCGTGACATCATGCAAACCAAGCCCCTCATCGGTGGTCTGCTGGCCTACGACTACAATTCCATGTTCGGTCCCCTTGGCGGTTCCCTCGGCTATAATACCCGCACCAAGTCCCTCGATATCTACATCAACTTAGGCTACACCTTCTAGCCTCTTACCTCTTACCTCTCACCTCTCACCTCTCTTGAAACCTTAATTTTACAAAAAATCTTTCTTAAAGTTAAATAATTTTTGGATTTCGTAGGTAAATATTCAAAAATTATTCGTAACTTTGCCGCGAGTTTGCGCCATACTTGTCCCTGTGGGGGCAGTGAAGGTGTGGGCCAGACATATTGGAACAGCGTTTACAACGCCTTGTTTTTGGTCATTTGAACCTAGGAAATTCAAACAATGATCTCCAAAAGCTTTGCAGAGTAGATGCTTCGGGAAGGTAATCACTGTCCCGTTAGTGTGCAGAGGCTTTATCAGCCTCAGGCACACTTTACGGGTGCATATATTTACCTTTGGCGTGAGCGTCATTATTCTGTCTGTTTGAGATCGGGTTTTCCTAGGACCTAAATGACGGACGGGCAGAATGGAGTTCACGCTCTTTTTGTATCCTGCTGTTTTGTTGTGTCGTTGCATGTCATAACCGCTACTGGTCCAGGGCAGGAATTTGATGAGCAATGTAAATGAGAAAACCCCTTCGGAGGCCACCCGAGTCACAGATTCGGGCACTCGTTCCTTTGCTCCCTCCACCCCTAATTCCAATGATCCCTTGATCCCTAATTCCCCAGGCTCTGGTTCCCATGATCCCTTGATCCCTAATTCCCCAGGCCCTCAGCCCTCAGTCCCAAGTTCCCAGGTTCCCACTCCCCCTAGGCCTCTGCCCTCAGTCCCAAGTTCCCAGGTTCCCACTCCCCCCAGGCCTCTGGCCTGGTACCCCATGTACGTCACCTACGCTCGTGAGCTCGATGTTCAGGAGGCCCTCGACAAGGCCGGTGTCGAAAATTTCCTCCCCATGCAGCATATCGTCATGCGTGTCGGTAAGAAGATTGTCGAGCGCGACCAGCCAGCTATCCACAACCTCATCTTCCTCCATAGCAATCGTACCCAGATTCGCGAGCTGAAGATGTTCAACCGTGGCTGTCAGCCCCTGCAGTATATGACTGTCAAGCCCCGCACGTCCGATCAGGCCTCTGTTGTCATCACCATCCCCGAGCGTCAGATGCTCAATTTCATGCGTGCCATGCAGGCTGACGACCCCTCCGGTCGCCGCACCTGCATTCCCTATACCGATTTCCTCGGTCAGGAGGGTCGTCAGGTCCGTTTCGTCTCCGGCAGTTTTGCTGGTGTCGAGGGCACCATCAAGCGTGTCAACAACAACCGTTCCGTCATCATCGCCCTCCCTCATGTCGCCTGCCTCGTCATCCCCATCGACCACATCACCGACATCCAGTTCCTCTAACCTCTAATGACGGGACTAAAATAATAATATTCCCGTCTAATTTAGCCATTAATTTTCCATTAATTGATATATTGAAAAATCTGCTTCAAAATTTGGAATTCTCGAAAAAATAACCTATCTTTGCACCCGTATGGCAAATTAACATTATATGATGACAACAAATAATACATCAAAAACTCACGCTGTATCTACCGAAAGCAGATACGGTAGGCTCCAGAGAGCCAGGGAGTATGCCAGGCAGCAGGGCTGGGAGCCCATGAAGCCTGAAGAGAAAGAGGAGTTCATGAAGGTTGTAGCAGAGTTCACAAACCTCTAAGCCTGATGCGATACCTCTTAGATACCTGCATTATACTCAGGGGCTAGACTATATCTACAACAAGACATGAAGAGTAAGCGTCCATAAGTGGACGAAAATAATAATTAACGAATAATTACATGGTCGATTACATGATAATTAATGTTGAAGATATAAACATATAATTCCCGTTTAATTTAGCCATTAATTTCCATTAATTGATATGTTGGACCTGACTAAGTACGCAAATAAGGTATACAAGATAATTGGTGCTGCGATGGCAGTACACTCAGAACTTAATTGGGGTCTGTTGGAGCCAGTCTACCAGGAGGCACTTCACCTTGAGTTGCTTGACCGAGGCATAGAAAACCAGCGAGAACAGGAAATAACAGTTTACTACAAGAAGCACGTGCTGGACAAGAAGTACAAGATGGACATCGTGGTGGACGACATCATTGTGGAACTCAAATCCGTGACCAGTCTGGCTCCTGCTCATAGAGCTCAACTCTGCAATTACCTTCGTTTGGCCCGCAAACCTTTGGGGCTGCTTATCAACTTTGGTGAGGAGAGCCTGATTGGTGAGAGATGGGCTTACGATGAGGAAACCAATGAATGCTTCATTGTGGACCGCAATATGCAGCCTATCTTCGATGCAGATTACAGTTATCTGCTTGGCACGGATGCAGAGCAATAATTAACGAATAATTAACGTTCCAATTACATGATAATTAATGTTGAAGGAAAAAAAGTTCAATCTGTGTGAAAAAATAAATTTTTTCGTATCTTTCACCCTTGGTGAAGATACTTTCGTTCGAAAAAGAAAAGAAAAATGAGTTTTCCTTTTGCTTTTTGCTCACTTATTCGTATCTTTGCACAGTAAAAACAATAAGATTATGTTAGTAACCAACAATTTGACAGTTCAGAACCAGCCCGCGAAGTCAGTTTCTACGACTGAGCGCGTGATGGCCAGCACCATGTCTGTCGACGAATATTTTGACGAGTTGATCTCTCAGGTTCACGAGGACTATGCGGATCTATAAAGTCAGAATCAGCCTTGCAGCACGTGCTGACATGGTTGAGTTGCGCAAGTTCCTCAAGGCGATGATGACCGAGGAGGGCGCTGTTCGCTATGCCAACAACATGCGTATCGAGGTCAAGACGCTGGCTGTATATGCCGAGTGTTATGGTCGAAGTACCTCAGCCACACTTCGCAAGATACATCCTGCAGCTCGCCGTATGGTGTCACATAATCGCAAGTGGGTGTATGTCTATCATATCGATGGCCCTTATGCCATCGTTGACAGAATCCTTCCAGCTCAACTTAATAAAGGCTAAGAGCCCTTAACGCCCGTGAGATGCCTAGAACCCCAGCTAACACTGGGGCTAAGGTTTGTGGCTAAAAAGTACGAAGATAATTAACGACAAATTAACGTTCCAATTACATATTCCCGTCTAATTTAGCCATTAATTTTCCATTAATTGATATATTGAAAAATCTGCTTCAAAATTTGGAATTCTCGAAAAAATAACCTATCTTTGCACCGATAAAGCTTAAACGCAATAGATATATGATTACGACAGTACAGCCACAAAAAGACGAGATGACCACTCTGGAAGCATTATGGGTGATTATTCAGAGCCAGTCAAAGTCGGTTCGTAAGGCGCTCACAGAGCGACTTCTTAGTGAATACAAGAAGACTGAGGCGCAACAGCAGATGGTAAAAGAAAGTCTGACAAGGGCATTTGATGAGCTCCACTCTGGTAAAGTTCATCACGATGCTCGCAATCTCTTTCAGAAGTAAGTCTTTATGAAAGTCGTAAAATGTATCTGATGCATATATCCGAAGTCTTGTCCAGCAAATAGAAAAGTAGCATTTTACATATCCTCCCCACAGGTCACATCCCCCCGATGTGACCCTAAATGATATATTTCTGCGGGACAATAATATTGGCTATGAACAATAATGACGAATTATGGGATGCGTTAGACGCAGTTCACTTTGCTTCTGCTAAACGAAAAGTCCTTAGCGACCTATGCTCCTACTTTGAGAAATATATTCGCAAACAGAAAAGCCAGATGAGTGATGTCACTCGCAAGTTTGAAAAAGCCAAGAAGGCTAATCGTAAAGACATGGAGTATATCCGTGTAGCGACTAATAGAGAAAAGCTTCAGTGTCAGATGATTGAAGCCTTAAATCTGCAAAAAGAATTCCTGAAGCGTTGTATTAATGCCTCTGAAGAGGAAGTGAAAGCCCGTGACCATTTCAAAGAGGTAAAGAAGAAGACCGAAGATAATTAACGACAAATTAACGTTCCAATTACATGGTAATTAACGTTGAAGGAAAAAGGTTCTTCAGCCCTCAGCCATCAATAGGTGTTTATGACTATTACGATAAAGAACAAAGATTTCTCCTCCAACATCAACTTGGCAAACATCATGAATGTGATGACCAAGGTGGAGATGCTGAAAATTATCAATAAGTTGGAACTCTATGTCAGTCCCAACTTGAAGAAGGATGAGACAGCCCGTCGGGTAGCTCGCGAGATACTTGACAATCCAGAAGATGTCCTTCATGTCCTCAACAAACAAGAACTCCAGTTAGTTGACGAGTTTGTCAAGGCAGGTCCCAACCATTATGCCGTTAGGAAGATGCGTAAGACGTACTACAAATTACAGCAGTATGGACTGGTGTTAACCTACAAAGACATGGAGAACGAAGAGTGGCACATGCTGATGCCAGATAGTGTTCGTGAGTCCTTGGCACCCTATTACCAAAGCTATTTGGACTTGGCTGAGGCTGGCAAAAAGCTTCCTTCCAAGAAAGAACTCCGCATGATGGCAGCTTTGCAGGCTTTCATGGGTAAAGACTAAGAAACGAGTAAGTATCTATCAACCTTCTTCCATCTTCCATCTTCCATCAGCCATCAGACATCAAACCTCTTTTCATTCGTTCAATCCGTGAAATTCTCTCGTTGAGAGTGTGGCGGTGCAATCTGCGGGACCATCAAAAAAGAATATAATATTTAATAGTGAGAGTCAATGTTTAACACCCTCATTATAGAAGCAGCTGCTACAGGAACCCAGAATATTGGAACATCCGTTTCGTTATGGGTAACGCTAATAATTCCACTTATCTTTCTTGTATTGTGGTCGATGATTAAGTACATCGTTGCTATAGCAAGGAAGCAAATAGAATGGATACAGATGCTTGCTGAAATGCCCATTGATTTTCTGCTGATATGGGCAACACTTCTTATGAGCAAATATTTTGTTCATCAGCAGGATATTATGGTTATAATAATAGCCTTTGCGCTAATTCTGTTCTCCCTTGTCCTTGCTGTCTTTTTATGTATCTATCGTCAATACATTCTAGAAAAAGCCGGTAGTATTGCCAATCCTGACTGGGATAAAGTTAGAAATCACCTGTTGTACCTGTGGATTGGCGTAATTGTTTGGTTGATTATTATTCTAATTGTACCATCATGGAATTGTCTGAAATCTATATAGTCTTATTATTTCTCGTAGTTTTTCTTATCTCCATTTCATTTCTGATATTCTTTTATATTAGAAAGTTGGAAAAAAAGATTGCAGATTATAATCAGGAAAATCTTATTAAGTATCAGCGTAGTCGTTTAGAGAATAGTGTCTATGAAGCGACAGAAAAGTTGGTACTTGATGACCGGCATTTTGCTGATTTGAACCATCTTATCCTTGATGCTTCTGCATACAAGGATTTGACCAGTAAACTAAATGTGCCAAATAGATCCTATTTTGAGGAACTTGGCATCAAAGAAGAAGACTTTTATATCCAAAAGAAACTTGCAACTTGCTTAATGCCATTCTCTAAAAAATACAAGTCAATATATGATGTAATAGTCCATTCATGTAGTTTCAACGGCTTCAAATGTCGCAGGACTGATGATGAACTGATAGAAAACAACTCTAATTTGCGCAGGTTTATAGTTTCACTTATCTTACAGGCAGAAGTGGTAATAGCTGTGATAGATGGAAGAAATCCAAACGTAATGTATGAAGTGGGCTTGGCTCATGCAATAGGTAAACTGGTAATCATTGTCGTTAAACGTGACAATTCAAACGAGATTCCAGAGAATCTAAAAGGCAATAGACTTGTTGTATACCGTAGTGAAGATGATCTTTACGAACAATTAAACCATACATTAGCTGCTATAGAGTATGAAAAATGAAGATAAACTTCGGCTTGTCAACGAACTCAACAAACGTATAGGTGCATTTACCTGCCCTATTTGTCACAAGGGTCAATTTAAGTTTGTGGATAGCTATTCATCTCATTTCTTGTCTGACGATTATGCACAAATCAGCATAGGAGGTAAGATGATACCGTTTATCATGATTGTCTGCGACAATTGCGGCTATATATCCCAGCATGCATTAGGAACACTTGGAATATTACCCCAACAAGGTGGAACGGAACAACAGAAGTAATTGTTGGTAGTCGTGATATCTACGATAGAACCGAACTCGAAGAGCAAGGCTTCGTATATACTCGTATAGACGAGAACATCCGCGCTGCACGCGGATAAGCATGAAGTTCAGAAAGCGGTAGCAGCCAAAAAACTGTGGACTACAGACTGATGGATTATCTGACAGGAACCGTGCACCTGACGTAAGCGCATAAAAAGAATTATGGCAGAGTTCATAGAACTTACAGAATACGATGGTCGGAAGGTATTGCTCAACATTGAGCATATCATGAAGATACGCCCAGACGACAAGGGTTGTTACATCTACTTTGATGTTGTAACAGGTAATAACAGTGGTTCTACGAGCCTAGTTCAGCTTCATGTCGCAGAGTCATATTCTGTCATTAAGAGAAAGCTACAGCAATGAATAATAAAGGACAACAAATGATACCATTGGATGGTGTTATCAAGGAGTTTGAAAAACACCTTAAAAGCCATCCTCGCACCATCCTTTCTGCAAGGTTTGGTGATGGTAAGTCTTTTTTCCTTGCAGAAGCTGAAAAGAAGCTAAAGAATAGGTGTGCTTTTCTTAAGATTTACCCTGTCAACTATCAGGTAGCAGAAAACCAAGACATTTTTGAGTACATCAAGCGTGACTTGCTATTCCAACTATACTCTCAGGACATGGTGCCCGAGAGTTATGAGATACCCAACAATATCGCTTCTTATTTCTTCTTGAAGAACAATTGGGAGCAGTTTGCCGAGGAGTTTCTCAAAACGCTTTCATACTTTGATGCTACCAATACTATCAAGGCCACCTTGGGTGTCGCAAAGTTCCTGAAGGCCATGAAGAAGAAATACGTCGAGTTTAAACAGAATGATGTCGAAATAGGTGTACGTCTTGACAACTTCATAAAGGAGTTCGACAACAAAGGCATCTACGAAGAAGACGCAATATCCTCTATTTTGTGTGGTATTATCAAGGCATGGAAGAAAGAATATAACCGTAGAAAGGTATGCCTTGTGTTCGAGGATATGGATAGAATAGATCCAGCTCACATCTTCCGCATCTTGAATGTCATTTCTGCCCACATGGACTGTGGCTACAAATATGGCGTGTCACCTCAAAGTAAAAGCCTGTCCGGAAATAAGTTTTGTGTTGACAACATGGTCGTGTGTCTTGACTATGATAACTTGAAACAAATCTTCCATCATTTCTATGGCCCCAAAGCATGTTTTGATGGATATATCAACAAGTTCTCAGATAAAGGTGTATTCCATTATTCGCTTTACGAGCAGGTTCAAAAGTACTATATGAATGAGCTGATTCGCGTAACCGATATGGACGAAAAGGCTTTAAAAGTTATCATGGGACAGTATGACTTTACTGCTTGTACATTACGACAGTTCTATCATGCTACAAATGGAGTGGGACTGCATATATCACTTCCCGACTACAACCCCAATGTTGTACCTCACAGAGGATTGTATATAATTGCCGCTATACTTCGCATACTAGGTCAAAATGACGAAGATATCATAAATATACTTGGAACAGCTTTTAGACAACAGCCTATTAAAATAGGTATGTATGCAGGCACAAGCATGTTGCTTAGAAGAAAAAGTAAACAAACGTCACTTGAATTCTCGTTTGGTGATAAAGATGAACATAGCTTTCTTGTTAGTTACGAAATCAGTGACATCCATCATGACGGAAGGGCTTTCTTGGAGAATCATTTAAGCAGTGGCAATGGACGTAGAGAAACCATTTGCAAACCAGAAGATGAAATAGAATACATTCTCTGCTTTGTGAATAAATAATTAATTCCGCTCATTAGTGTCCCGTTAAAATGGGACGAGTTTAAATATTAATCAAATAGCCCCGGAATGAGGGGACCGAATTGATCTTTGACATCGTTGAAATTAGTCTTATCGAACAGGTCTCGAAGGTGAGTTTTGTCTGTCAATGAGATGCTAAGAATCTGCAAGACCTCATAGGTCGATCGTTCTAGCCGCATATCATGTTGGACAATAGCCACGAGACAGTATGTGATAATAGCCACACTGATTTGTATGCGTACAGCATTCTCCGTCGTCCCCCAAAACCTCTTTATCTTTAGATGTTGCTTGAGCCATTTGAAAAACTTATGAGAAGCTACACATAAGTTTTTTTATGATAAGTTTATCGTTATGCAAAGTAGCCATAGAATACAATTTGCAACCTATTGAAAATAAAGTGCTTGCAAAATCACTTCACATAAACACTTGTCATAAAGACATTGCCTTAATAAGTAAAAATAGCGCTAAAACGCTTATAAGAAGTCTTTTTGATACCCGTTTGTACGTACATTTAGATGGAATGACGTCATTGCTACCATATTATTATGTAAAGCAGAAATGAGAAGTAGATACGTAACATTCTGATAATCAGATATGCATTTGCTATGACTTCTCATAACGATAAACTTATCATAAAAGAAGAGTTCTACCAGCCATCTTTTCTGATAGAGATTTGCGACATCCAATGCGGAAAGCTGCTTTGCATTCGTCAGGAAAGTGAACTCACGGTCATCCTCCTCGTCATAGTAGCGAATGAGTCTGAATGACTCTGGATACTTCTTTTCCGAGAGATAACCAGTCAGTTTTACTTCTGCATCAGTCAGCACGTT
>CADCDY010000081.1 GCA_902800245.1 uncultured Prevotellaceae bacterium | reverse complement strand
AGGTCTGTGCCTGCAACTCGAAGACGCCGTCCTCGGGGAAGGCCACCACGGTGGTAAACGGATCGGTGCTGGGCAGCGGGTCTAAGCCCTGCTCGGGTGTCTCGCCACTCTTCACCATCTGCCAGGCCTTGGCGATGGTCCACGAGCTGTAGCCCTTGCGGCGGTAGCGCACGCGCACGCCCTTCAGTCCGCTGTCTTTGCGGTCCAGATTGGCCAGTGTCACCACAAGACCCTTGTGTTCCGCATAGTCATACGAGTTGACGGTGGTGTGCGATACCGACATCTCGACAGGTGTCGAGGCTGGGATGAAGTGTACGCTGATGAGTGCCGGCTGGCTGACGGTCGAAGTATCCTTGCCCGACTTGAACACCAGCGTCAGGTTCTCGTAGTCGTTGATGGTGCGGTCGCCCTGCGATACCAGCAGCGTCTTCTCAATGCTCTCGCCACCCTTCAACTTGAACTTGCGGCCTTCCTTGCCGTTGCTCAGCGATGTGCCGTCCATCATCAGCTTGGCACCGTTAGGATTGCTGCCGTCCTTACACTCCAGCACGTATTCGCAGGTGGTGTTCGTCTCGCTGGCGTTCGAGAGCTGCAGCTTGAACTGCGCTGCCGAACCCGACGGTACATTGGTCACGATGGCATCGCTCACCAGACGCATCTCGGGTTTCTCCACGCGCATAGTCGCTTCGTCGAGCTTCACCCCTTTCTGGTAGTATTTCGTATAGGTCGCACCCTCGTAGGGGTTGCTGGTCTGTCCGCCAAGCGTGCGGAAGATGGGACCCCACGTTCTGGGCGACTGATAGACGTTCACCGACAGGGCGGTGGTAGGCTCTGCGTCGCTGATGGTCCAGTCGATAGCCTTCGTCACCGTGGTCGTGGTGTCACTACTGTGCTGCGTGCCGGTTTTCTCGTTATGAAGGATGGTGGCATAGTCACCTAACTCGTTAATCAAAAGACCGGCATTCGTCTCGCTGTTGATGATGGTCGTATAGTCGAAGGTGGTACTTGCCGTTTTCTTCTGCGTGAATGCCGAAGTGTGGGTGATGCTTGTACCGCCGGCTATGCTGTAGTTCTTCTCCAGATAAGTGCCCTCGTTGCCAAAGGCCGCCAGCTTGTCTTCCTCGTTCTTGGCTATCCACTGCTGCCAGACGTATATCTGGTTCAGACAGTATTGGATGGAATCGACTGACCTTTCTGCTTTCTCCGCATCGCTTCTGCCGTCGCGGATACGATAGCTGGGCCATCCCTTCGCGGCTTTGCGCTCCTCATCGGTAAAGGCCTTGTCGGCATTGCTCAGACCAAAGCGTGCGTCGCCTTCCTTATACTTGGTGTAGTATGTCACCTGGCCATTGATAATCTTGGCCTCGTCGTCGTTGAGCGGGTCGTTGACGGTTACCAGCAGGTTCTTGACCGCCTGTTTCCAGTTAGGTATCAGCGTCTTTTCGATATAGCCCTGCGAATAGACAAAGGTGGTCGAGAATTCACGGCCGACACAGAGTGCAGGCTTCTTATCAATCTTGTTCGAACCGTCCGTCTGTTTATAGACACCGATACGGTCGCCCCTGCCGAAGAGCATATTGGTGGAGCGGCCTATATAGGTGTCGCCGTCGTTCTGGGTAAAGGTACCTCCCGAGGGCGTCGTCATCTTCTCCTTCACCTGGTAGCTCTGGGCCGAGCCTGTCACTCTGGTGGTATCCATGACATGGTTTTTACCGTTCTTCGTATTGGCCATAACGCGGAATTCGGTAAAACCAAGCGCATCTTTCAACTTGGGGCCTACGCTGGCGTAGTCTTGTCCGCCGTTAGTCCCTGCATCATGGTCTTTGTAACCTTCAGAGGTACAACGCACGGAATCTACAGTCCAGGAGGCAACACCTCTGCTGCCGGGCGGGCGGCGCAAAACCATATCCACAAAGTCGGGTGCCTTGGTGATATAGTTGGTGCCGGTAAGCACACCACCCAGCACAATCATCTCCAGGGCATTCTGGGTCGTCGTGTTCTTATTGGGAGCCTGCCATACCGTGGTGCGGTTGCCTACGGTGACACTGATGTTCAGATTGCGCAGGTAGTTGCCCACCACGTTAGGATAGCCAGCCGCGAAGCTGTATTCCAGATCGCCGTCCTTGTCAGGCTGGGCCTTGATGGTTTGTGACTGATAGACTTTACCTGGCTCAAACGTCTCGCCATTCTCCGAAATAGATGCACAGGCCACGGAAGTCGAGGCGCTGGCCTCGTTGTTGATGTAAATCTCGGCATCTTCAGGAATCTCCTCTAACACTTCCTTGGTGTCCACATTGTAGTTGCTCTCCTTCACGTGGATGGTCATCGTGTAAATTTCATCCTGCAAGAACAGCGGATAGCCGAAAGCATAGCTGAAGGAGTTGCCGCTATAGTTCACGGCATTCACCTTTTCTTTGGTGTTGTCCAGTTTTATCGCCTCCACCTGCTCTTCGCCGAAGGCGTCCTTGTCCTTGGCGCCACTCTGCGCTACCGTGATTTCCACATTGTTGCGCAACTGGTGCACGAACTTGGCAGTGTACTGGTAAACCTGCTTGGTGCCGTTTTCTTCCAGCGTATCGGCCTTAAGGGCTTTCTCCGAGGCAAGGCTGGCATTGATCATGGGCAGGTTGTTGGTGAAGAAGGGCAGGTTGTTATAGCGTGCCTGGTCGCCCGTCGCATCGTTGGGGAATCGGATGCTCTCCACCTTGTAGTTCAGCGGTGGCAGCAGGGCAGAGAATTCGCCCGTCTTGGCGTCGGTCTTAATATATATATAATGTGTATTCTGATTGTCGGTGTCCGTGCCTGCTCCACGATATGCGGTACTGGCAATGCTGGGGGTAGCGCTGGCCACGTTGATGGGCGTGGTGCCAAAGTTACCCTCACCCTGGTCGTTCACCACATAGTTGAACGAGCTGTTGGCTTCGCGACCTAGGCTCAGTTTCAGCTCAGCCTGTCCGATGCGGTTCACGCTGCGTCCGAAGCCCAAGGGTGCGTCCTTGTCGGCAAAGCCGCTGTTGATGCGGCCAGTAACGTTCACCAGCGTATGGTCGAAGAAGTTCACCACCTCGGGCTTGTTAAAGTTATAGGTATCCTTCTCGCTTTGTGGGAAGGCGTCGAGCTTGTGGCCTTCGCGGTAAGCTTCGATGCGGTGGTTGCCGATGGGCACGCTGATTTCGTATTTACCCTCCGTGTCGGTCATGATGGGACCGTGTTTGCCCTCTACAAACTCACCGTCCACCTTGAACCGTACGCTATCGACGGGGATGTTGGTATTCTCATAGAATATCTGTCCCTTGACAACGAATGCCGACTTGTCGCTGAAGTCGTAGTTGTTCTGCGTCAGCGAGTTGGCACTGATATAAGCCGAGCGGCTCAGCGGTTCGAAGCTGTGAACGCCCTTGCTTGGCGTGATGGTATAGCTGGTGCCGGAACCAGTGAACGGAATGCCTCGGATGACGTAGTTACCCTGGTCGTCGGTTACGCCGTAGCGCGACAGCTGCTCCGTGGTGGGAATCAGCTTCGAGGCCTGGATGTTATCATCCACCGTGGCGTGGCGACCGTTGGGATAGTCGTTGGTGCAAGAGGCGTCGAAGGCCAGATGGCCGACGGACTCGTTCAGCGGCCAGTAGATTTGCAGCCCCTTTTCATATCCGCTCAGCGTGCGGTCGTTGTAGTTTTTCTCCTCCTTGGCGTTCAGCACGTGGTCCCAGACGCGCACCTCCGAGATGTTGCCGTGGAAAGCGGTCTCTGGTGTCACAAAACAGTTACCACCGACAGTGAACGGGAACCAATAGTCGTCGTAATGATTGTTCTCCGAAGGTGAAGTTACCTCAGTCGTAGCCAGATTTTTTCCTACATAATACCAATCTCTAACAACATCATAATATTTTTGTAATAATTCCCCATCTACATAAGAACCAGGATCCACATCAAACGGGACGCGTTTCAGTACTTGGGTTTCCGCATTCATTTGGAACATTTCTTCTACACCGATGGACGTTTTCGAGGTCGAGGTCTGTTCTCCTGCCTTCACCGTCAGATGACCCTGGTCGTCTTTAAGCAGGTTAAGCAGCGTGAATTCGTCGGCAGGAAGCGTTATGCCCAAGTCGAACTTTTCGCGTGCATATGTCGTATGGTATGACTTCACTAACGAATAATCAGTGACAGGCTGCTTCTTGTAAAATAATAAGAGGATAATACCTTCACCCAAAATTTCATTTTCGATATATGATAACTCTCTTTCCGTGAATCCTTCATTCCTCCATTCTTTGGTGAATTCAAACTGGTCATAATCGAGAAAATGTTTGTTGTAGACATCATAATTCTTTCCGTCAATCGTTATACTATACTTACTCGGACCATCAGACCATATATATACAAGCACTGCCCTGACTAATGCCTTTTCAGTATAACAGGTCGATACCTTATAGGCATTGGCATACTCTGATGCCATCTGCAACTTGAAGGTCTTGTTGTCAGCAGCATCCTTCTCTAACTGGAAATGACCCATGCCTGGTACCGAACCCAAGACGCCCTTGCTCATTGCCGAATCGGGACGAACGAACATTTGCACGGTATTGGCCTTCTTGAATACCTTGACGTTGGCGATACTGTCAACATCCCACGTCACACCCCAAGAGGCACCTTCCACCAACTTGGAATAGTCGGTGGGATTGTCGCCGCCTGCATCCAGCGTGACGCGTACATTATCTACCGCACTGTTGCCGTTGGCATAGGTAATACGGCCCGTGATGGTACCCGTAGTCTGGCAGAAGCCGACATCAGTCATACTGCTGGGCTTCTTGGTATTGTCTGCCAAGTTGCCGGAATAGGCCATGACCCGATAGTCGTAGTAGAATCCCGGATTGGCGGAGTTGTCCTGCCAGGTATAGTTGTCGGCAGTGCCGCTGGCGGTGTGGATGTCCTGCCAGGCATCATCATCCTCGCCAACAATGCGGCGGGAGATGACGAAATTGGTATTGGCAGTACCCGACTGGTCGGCCTTCCACTGCAGGACAACACCCTTCTGGTGGGTTCCTTTCGAACAAGTGAACCCTTCGATGGTCGTGCCGGAAATCAGTCCGCACTCGGTAGGCTCGCTCTCAAACTCGTTTGCTCCCGAATTGAGCGAAATAACCACCCTGTAGCGATAGCGGTCCAGGTTGCTGGTGGCCGTCTCGTCTACATAGTTAACCACCTCGCCTGGAGCCAGTTCGGGCTTGGCTTCGAAGGTTCCTATTTCTTTCCAGTTGTTGTTGCCGGCATCACAACGCTGTATAGAGCCTTTCGGATTGCAGTCCTTCGGTATTCGCGAGTAGCTGATGTTCAGCTTCACCTTCTTCTCGACCGTGGAGTCTTGCGCAGCAGGATTAACCTTGACGTAAGGTTCGGTGCTGATGCAACTCTCCGTCACATTGCTGCCCAGCGAGTTCAGCACATCGTCAGTGATAGAGACGGTAGGGGTGCTGGCAACCCATTCGTCGGGAATGTTCACCACGCGGTATTTGTAATACTGGTTGTAGGAGACACCTCCGTTGTCGGTGAAGTTCATCGTACCTGTGGTGACGGCCGTCTTCAGATGGCCGCGCAGCGACCAGCCTTCGCCGCTAAGGGGCTCGCCGGTCTTGTCGGTCTTGATGCGGTAGATGTAGGGCTTCGAGTTGGCGATGTATTTATAGCTGTCGCCATACTGCTGTACACCCGTCCAGTGCAACGAAATCTTCTTGCCAAACTGGTCGAAGCTGCCCGACACGCTGCCCGGCACAGGCACGCTCGGATAGGCATTCGACTTGTTGAAGGTGGTTGTCTTATGGTAGTAATAGCCCTCATCGTGCTTGTCCTTGTACTTGTCTATATTAGATTTATACACATCGTGGGCCTCGATATCCATATCGACACGCTTGTAGTTCCCCACCGAGCTGGGAATCTTAATAGTTTGGCTCACCGCCTGTATGGAACACTCCACAGAGTCGCGTGCAGAGATGGTGGTATTGTCGAAAAGGGTATAGGTTGATTTCACAATATACCAGCCTATGTGCTTCTGTTCCTGCTTGACAATCTCATTGCTGCAATTGTTCGTGGGCAAAGCCGGTGTCTTAAATGTGAAGTTCTTTGCGTCAGTACGCGTGATTTCATAGTTGCCGGCATTGAGCGCTTTGCGACCCAGGTCGCCCGTGCAGTCAAGCCAACCGAGTTTCTTATAGTCCCAACTGAGTCCAGTGTCTCGTTGCGCATAGTACACTATGTACCATTCCTTTCCTGCCATTTCAGGTCCCCAATAGATAGAGAGTTCTGCTTGCGGATAGTCGTAGTCACTCTGTTTGAAGATGGAGTATTCTTTCTCCGTATGGTCCAGTTTGGTATAGTTAAAATTGTCCAGGATCACCGTGGCACCTTCCATGAGTGATTGGGCCTTGATTCTGTGCATGGGAAGGCCGTTACCGTCTTGGTCAAAGGTGTAAACCCTGGCAATGTCAATGTAATCGACGTCGTCATAATAATTATAACGTGTTTTAGGCTCTTTGACGTAAGCCCTGATATAGCCGTCTTTCATCCACGTATCGCGACCCACAAGGTCGGCCACCAGCAACTTAACCGTGAAGTGGTCAGTGTGCGTATTCATCTCGAAATAGGCACTCTCTAGTAACCTATCGGCCTTTACGGTCTGCGACGACAGCAACATCGCAGAAATCAACACAAATAAAAAAACTACTTTCTTCATAGTCTATCTGTTTTTTTAATCTTGTATTTGTGTGCATGTGCACAAAAAAAAGATTGTTAGTAATTATTTATAATTTTGCTACAAAGGTACTCAAAAAAATCAAAGTTTGCAAGGTTAAAACCGCCGCGAACAAAGATTTTGCTTTAGCTGAGACATTTTTGCATTAACTGAAAGTCACCCTACCCTCCCGCAGACTTACGCATGAACGCATTTTAATCTCTATTTTGCGTATTTTATATCGGAAAATGCCGATGAAATGGGGAAAAATAAAACTTTATTCGAAAAATCGACCGATTTCACCGAAAAAAATAGTAATTTTGCACGCAAGAAGCGTACGTAAAAAGAAAGATATGCCTGAACAGATAACCCCATTGTCGATACTGTATCTCCTGCTCCACGGGGCTGGAACTGCCGTGGCCGCCGTACTGTTCCTCTACCTGCTGCTGTGTAGGGGAAAGGCTATCGCGCCCAACATCACGCCTCCCGCACGACTGCGCCGCTGGGCAGCAGCATTATTCGGCATCATGGCCTTGGCCCACGTCTGGTGGATACTGTTCTATACGTACTCGGACGACACCAGTTCGGTGATTTACGGGCTGCTCGTCGCTATAGACTGTATGGCGCTGCCCCCCGTCTTCGTCGGCACACTGCTGACCATGCTGCAGGACCGCCGCCGACCGCTGTGGCCCATTGTAGTCGTCATGACGCCCTGTTCGGTGATTGCAGTGCTGCAGATAGCCCTGCCATCCATTGACCTTACGACTCCGAACAAGGTCTATGGGCTGATCCTCGCCGTGGCCTTTATTATATATATGGTAGTAGCCGTGAGACAATATGGGCGGTGGTTGCGCGACAACTACGCCGACCTGGAGTACAAGGAGGTGTGGCTCACCTTTACGCTGCTCATCGGACTCGTGCTATTGCTCATGTGCTATGAGTATACTGACAATTACGTGATGTCCACCATCGCCCACCTTGCCGGATTCCCGCTGGCGGGCCTCCTGCTGTGGCGCGTGGAGACATTGAAAGACCTGAGCTCCGCCAGCCTTACCCCGCACTCGGTCCAAACGGACGCTTGCCTAAGCGAAAATCCCTCTCCCAAGGACAAGGCTTCCCATATCGGCCAACTGCTGGCGAAGCACTGCGAGGACACGCAGCTCTACCTACAGACAGACCTGACCTTGTCGCAACTCTCGGCAGCCGTCGGCGTGAACCGCTACTATCTCAGCCAGTATTTCACCAGTCAGGGCACAAGCTACTATGAATACATCCACGATCTTCGCATCGGTCACTTCATAGCCCGCTACCGCGAGCTTGCCGCTGCACATGAGCCCATCGTCGCTCAGCAGCTGGCCCGGGAGAGCGGCTATCACAGCTACAGCACTTTCAGCACTGCCTTCAAGCGGCGCATGCACAAGAGCGTCACTGCGTGGATGGGTGAAGAGTGAAGAGTGGAGGGTGGAGAGTGAAGAGTGAAGGGTGGAGAGTGAAGAGTGGGGTTTGTCGTTTGGTGTTTACTTTCTGCCGAAGTCGGCAGGGACTTCGCCCCATTTCGACGTTTCCCACTTGATGATGGGATTGCGGAAAGTGTGGGTGCGTAGCCAGTTCTCGGCGCGCTGGATAATCTGATAAAGCTGCTCTGTCTCTGGCGTGCGCTCTAACTTGGTCTTGCACTGGCGCTTGTTCACCCAAAGAATGGCATTATACGAATCCGAGTAGATGGTCTTGTCGTGCAGACCCTGCTGTTGCATCAACGCCAAAGCGTGCACAATAGCCAGGAATTCGCCAATGTTGTTCGTGCCTTTTACAGGCCCGAAATGGAACACACGGGCACCTGTGGCCAAATCAATGGCTTGGTATTCCATAGGCCCGGGATTGCCGCTACAAGCCGCATCCACGGCCCACGCGTCTGCCCTTACCTCCATGGGCAGGGGCAGCACCGTGTCGTGTCTATAGTCTGGAGGATTTTCCGACTTAAAAGTCTGAGTGTGGCGTTGCATTTTGCATTACATGCGTTCGGGGACTTCGATGCCGAGGAGTCCCATACCGTTCTTGATAATCTTGGCGACGTTTTTGGCAATCATCAGGCGCACGGCCTTCTTCTGCTCGTCGGGCTCGTTGAGGATGCTGAAGTCGTGATAGAACTGGTTGAACACCTTCGTCAGTTCGTAGCAGTAGTTGGCGATGCCGCTGGGGCTGTAGTCTTTGCCGGCCTGCTCTACGGCAGCACCGAACTCGCTCATTTTCTGAATGAGCTCAACCTCTTTAGAGGTTAGAGGTGAGAGGTGAGAGGTGAGAGAATAGTTCGTTCCCTCGGCCTTGCGGAGAATTGAGCGAATACGGGCGTAGGTGTACTGAATGAAAGGACCTGTGTTGCCGTTGAAATCGATGCTCTCCTCGGGGTTGAACAGCATGTTCTTACGTGCATCTACTTTCAGGATGAAGTACTTCAGGGCACCCATACCCACGATACGGGCAATCTCACGGCGCTCCTCTTCGGTCATATCGTCGAATTTGCCTAATTCCATAGAGGTCTTATAGGCATCCTCTACCATCAGCTCCATCAGGTCGTCTGCATCCACCACCGTTCCCTCACGGCTCTTCATCTTACCGTTAGGCAGTTCCACCATACCATAAGAGAAGTGAACCAGTTCCTTACCCCACTTGAAGCCCAGACGGTCCAAAAGGATAGAGAGCACCTGGAAGTGGTAGTTCTGCTCGTTGCCCACGACGTAAATCATCTTGTCGATGGGGTAGTCCTGGAAACGCATCTCGGCAGTACCGATGTCTTGCGTCATATATACTGAGGTGCCGTCAGAACGCAGCAAGAGTTTCTGGTCCAGGCCCTCGTTGGTCAGATCTGCCCATACGGAGTTGTCCTCGTGGCGCTCAAACAGACCCTTGGCGAGTCCCTCTTCCACCTTGGCTTTACCCTTCAGGTAAGTCTGACTCTCGTAATATATCTTGTCGAAGGAAACGCCCATCTTCTTGTAGGTCTCGTCGAAACCGGCATACACCCAGTTGTTCATCTTCTCCCACAGGGCGCGCACCTCAGGGTCGTTCTGCTCCCATTTCACCAGCATCTCGTGAGCCTCCTTGATGAGCGGAGCCTCCTGCTTGGCCTTCTCCTCAGCCTGCTCAGCAGGTAAACCGCTGGCCACAAACTGGGCGGTCAGTTCTTTCACCTCCTCGCGGTAGTGCTTGTCGAAGGCCACGTAGTAATCACCAATCAGGTGGTCGCCCTTCTTGCCAGATGATTCGGGCGTCTCGCCGTTGCCGTACTTCAGCCACGCCAGCATCGACTTACAGATATGAATACCGCGGTCGTTCACGATGTTCGTCTTCACCACTTTGTTGCCGTTGGCCTCCATAATCTGAGCCAGCGACCAACCCAGCAGGTTGTTGCGCACATGACCCAGGTGTAGGGGCTTGTTGGTGTTGGGGGAACTATACTCTATCATCACGAGGGGAGAACCCTCGTGCACAGGTTTCATGCCGAAACGGTCGTCCTGATCCATAGCCTGCAGCAATGAGAGCCATGCCCCTTCACCAATGCTCAGATTCAAGAAGCCCTTGACGACGTTAAACTTACTGATAGCGGTACAGTTGGCAACCAGATATTCGCCAATCTCTTGTGCTGTCTGCTCAGGGCTCTTCTTAGCCGCCTTAACGAACGGGAAAACCACTAATGTCAAGTTACCCTCAAACTCACTTCTTGTCTTCTGCAACTGCAGCATT
>CADCDY010000080.1 GCA_902800245.1 uncultured Prevotellaceae bacterium | reverse complement strand
GTAAATTTGCACAGTCGAATTAGAACTAAGAGTGTGTCCGACATTCAACAGGACAAGGCGTGTGTATAAAATATCAAAATGATTTGAGTGCATAGACCTTAGTCAGAATGACAAATATAACATGGTATAATATCAAATAGATGGAACAGAAATTTAATAATAATCGATTAGATTTGCAGGTGCTGCGAGAGTTCTGCGAGCAAGAGGGTGAGGAGATTGCTTACCGCAAGGGTGACCAGTTGGAGCGAGAGGGTGACCCCGCACAGGGTATCGCTTCCTTATTGTCGATGCGCTGAACCGTCCGGACACACTCCATTACTACGAGAAAATGGCTTCCGTTATTTGATTGCTGACGAACGACTGGAAGCCAAGTACATGGGTATCGGCGTAGGTCGCCTGCCTCTGAATACCCGTTTGATGTATTTCGATTTGCTGAAGTTGAACGTCAACGACAATTAACCCCCTTTCCCCCTTCTCCTATCCCAGCAATTCCTTGCGGATTTTGCTGACGGTGGTTGGAGTGACACGAAGATAGGAGGCGATTTCCTGCAAGGGAAGTTGTTGTACGATGTTGGGACAACGTTGCAGGAGTTGTTTGTAACGGGTGGAGGCATCGGTACGGTAGAAGTTGAGGAGACGGGTATAGGCTTGTATGAACAAGTGTTCTGAATATTGCTTCCCCAAGCGCATGGTGTCAATGTTTTCTTCAAATAACTGGTTGAAATCCTTTCCATCCATCACATAGACCGTGCTGTCCTCGCCTGCCACAATGTCCACATCAGACATGTCTCCATAAAAGCAGAAGGGATAGTCTCCCACCATTTCTCCATTGAAGACGAATGCCATGCTGTAATCTTTCCCTATGATTCTATTGTGCACCACATATTTGAAGTAGCCGCTCTTTATATAACCTATCCATTGTGCAGGCTCTCCTTCATGCTCAAAGATTTCGCCTTTCTTCAGGTGCCTGACTTTCCCTCTTTTCTGGCACGCATCGATGACGAGCTGCAGGTCAATCCCTTCTTTGTAGATATTAAATCCTTCCATACATCATTTCTTTTTTGTCATGCAAAGATAGCAACTCTTTCCCAATCCCACGGAAATTTAACTCTTTTTAAGAACTTTTCTCAAAGTAGTTTGAGAAATGACGGGATGCCCTCATTTTCTCGTGTTTTTCTTTGGTCGGGTTTTGGATGTTTCTATAACTTTGTAGGCACAAAACCTAATTTTCCACTCTTAATAATCAAATATGAGAAAGATTTTGACATTGTTGTTTGCCCTCGTGAGTTTAGCGGGGCAGGCGAAAGAGAAGACAATTGTGTGGGAAGAGTTGGCGGTAGGCTATTCTCCCAATCCTCAGTTTATGATAACAAAGGTGGAGTTCTCGAAGGAGAAGACGACGCTGCATGTCGTATATCAGTATCCACCAGATGAGTGGTTTCGGGTTTCCAAAGAGAGTTATCTGCAATCGGATGGCAAGAAGTATGCCATTGTCGGGAGTGACAGCATCGCGCTGGATGAGGAGTGCTACACCGACGAGGAGACTTGGGCCAGGGGGTTCGTCCTTTATTTCAAGCCCTTGCCTCTTGACACGAAGGAGTTTGACTTTCTGGAAGGCACGGATTCGTATGATTTCAAGGTGTTCAACATCCATGAGGAGAGTTACACGATGCCCGTCACTCCTGTGCCAGATGAATACAAAGCCGACTATGCGGAGGAGGATGTGCTGGCGGAAATGAAATACAGCGATGAACCAGCCACCATCCATTTCAAGGCGATGGTTCAGTATGTGGATTTGAAGAACCCTGCTGAACCTGTGGATGCGAAGGTGCGGCTGAACGATGATGGGGAAGCGGATTTGAGTCTGCCCATCTGTTTCCCACAAGTGGTGTACGCCACCCTCTACAATATTCCGTGGGCTTCACATTGTGGTCTTTATCTTGTTCCAGGCAAGGAGGTGACGATGTTGATAGACATGCTGCATGATGATAGTGGAATCAATAGCAAGTTCGTGGGCTTCAAAGGATATTTCGCCAAGTTCGACAAGGAGTTGTATCCTATGATGGTGGAGTGTGAAAAAGCAGTGAGTGAGAAAATGGAACAAAGTCCTAAATGGGAGGATATCCACGATGTGAAGACTTTGATAGACGCTTATGAGAAGGTGTGTTCATATTGGAAGGAACTGCCCCAGAGCTTGTCCTACAGCAAAACGGTGATTGAGTATATGGTAAGCCAGATAGACGATCCCCCTGTTTACCTCGAAAACGCTCTTGACTCGCTGATGCAAACGAAGGAATTCATTGACTATATCCTTCAGCATTGCACCAAGAATCTGTATTCACCCAAAGCTGTGTTTAGCAACAGATTTGTCGATGACAGCAAATACTTTGTGATGGCTGATGCAAGGGGCATCAATGCCGACCTTGCCCGCTACTGCTACTATCTGCCTCAAGTGTTGCAAGGGAAGGATATCGCCAAACCGCTCCTCGAAGACAAAGCGCTATCCGACCTGTACGACAAATATGCAGAAGAATACAGGAGTGGCATCGCCTCCAACAAAGAAGGGTTTGCCGATCAAGCCAATGTGCATTATCTGGATATGACAGAAGTGGAGCCCAAGGATGTGCTGCCCACACTTTTCGAACGCTACAAGGGCAAAGTGGTGATGATAGACATCTGGGCAACTTGGTGCGTCCCTTGCAGGTATGGCATCGAACAGATGGAACCGCTGAAGAAGGAACTCGCAGACAAGGACATCGTATATATCTACATCACCTCATCTACCTCGCCTGTCGATACATGGAAGGAACTCATTCCAAACATCGGGGGCGAGCAATACTACCTAACGGATGAACAACGTAACTTCATGAGGATGAACAACGTAACTTCATGATGGAGCAACACAAATCCGATGGTTATCCCACCTACGCCATCTATTCATCGGACGGGAACTTGACATACACAACAGCGGGTTTCCCAGGTGTGGAGACCATCAAGGAGGAATTGGAGAAAGCAATTGGCAAATAATATGAAAAGAACAATTATCACTTTCGTGCTGGCTGTTGCCGCATTGGTGGCAATGGGACAGACAAAGGTTGTGTGGGAGGACCTGATGAAAAGTTATTCTCCCAATCCGCAGTTTGAAATTAACAAGGTGGAACTCACCCCTGAAAAGACCACCTTGTATGCTTCTTATAATAATTCACCAACTTCGTGGTTCCTGATTTCCAAGGAGAGTTATCTGGAATCGGATGGCAAGAAGTATGCCATCATCGGAAGTGACAGCATCACGCTGGGAGAACAGCACCACACCGATGAGGAGACATGGACAAAGGAATTTGTCCTTTATTTCAAGCCGCTTCCGCCTGACACCAAAGAGTTTGATTTCATGGAGGGCACGGCACCCAACGATTTCAAGGTGTTCAGCATCCACGAGAAGAGTTACACGATGCCTGTCACCCCTGTGCCAGAGGAATACCTGGCGGACTATGCAGAGGATGATGTGATGGAGGACTTGAAGTATAGCGACCAACCTGCCACCATCCATCTCAGGTTCAGTATGTGGATTTGAAGAACCCTGCTGAACCTGTGGATGCGAAGGTGCGGCTGAACGATGATGGGGAAGCGGATTTGAGTCTGCCCATCTGTTTTCCACAAGTTGTGTACGCCACCCTTTACAATATACCTTGGGCTTCGTTTTGTGTTCTTTATCTTGCTCCAGGCAAGGAGGTGACGGTGTTGATTGATATGTTGCAGGATGAAAGTGGGATCAATAGTAAGTTCGTGGGGTTCAAGGGATATTTTGCCAGGTTCGACAAGGAGTTCGATTCTACGGCAGAGGATGTCGAAAGCGGATACAAGGAGCAGAAGGATAAATATCCCAAGTGGGAAGATATCCATGATGTCCAGACTCTAATGGACGCTTGCAAGAAACAAATGAGCATTGACTTGGATATATATAAGGGGCTATCCTGCAGTAAAACAATAATGGATTATTTTTTTGCTGAGGCGTATACACCGCCTTTGGACCTCATGTATGTTGCAGACTCGTTGAAACAAACGAAAGGGTTCAAAGATTATATCCGACAATACTACACAAAGAATCTTTATTCACCCAAAGCCGTGTTTGGCAACGGTTTTGTTGATGCCAGCAAATACTATGTGATGGCTGATGCAAGGGGCATCAATGCCGACCTTGCCCGCTATTGCTACTATCTGCCCCAAGTGCTCGATGGGAAGGATGTTCCCAAACCGCTCATCGAGGACAAGAATCTGTCGGACTTGTACGACAAGTATGTGACGGAATACAAACAGCGTGTTGCATCCAACAAGGAGAAGGTTACAGGTGATGACCATATACATTATTTGGATATGACAGACATCTCACCCGACAGCATCTTGTCAACCATCCTTGACCGCTACAAGGGCAAGACTGCGCTCATCGACATCTGGGCTACATGGTGCGGTCCCTGCAGGGTCGCTATTGACCAAATGAAGCCGATGAAGCAGGAACTGGAGGGCAAGGACATCGTGTATATCTACATGACCTCATCCACCTCTGAGTTCGACACATGGAAAGACCTCATCCCTGACATACACGGGGAGCACTACTACCTGACGGAGGAACAGTTAAATCATATTCTTCAGCAATATGGAGAACAGGCTTACCCCACCTACGCCATCTATAACTCCAAGGGAGAGAGGACTTATCTGATGACAGGCTTCCCCGGCGTGGAGGTCATGAAGGAAGAATTAGAAAATGCAATGAAATAAAGAGAATGAGAAATGGGCAGGAGGAATTTATGCCTATCGACGATGATTGTCAGGTTGAGGCTTGGCAGAAGGTTAATCTCAGAAAGGCACAGGTGGTGACATACGAGGATGCCGACGGTAACGAAGTAAGACGGATGAGGATACCAGATACGACGATGAGTTTTTCATTCTTGCATATGTTTTCGGATTTTGGAAAGTTATTTCGTATCGGAAGAACTTGCAGACGATGAAACAAATTAGGCAATAGAATTTGGAGAGAGATTTATTGTACTTTTGTAAAAAAGTAATATGACAGACGACCAGATAGCATCGAAGAAAAAGCATGCGGGGGAGAAAAAGCCCTCGATGAAACGTCGTGATGACCATCACGACTATACTGAACGGCGTATGTACATGATAACCTTGGAGGTTGAAGGACGACGTCCGCTATTCGGACAGGTAGTGGGTGACTGCTTTGCTCCGACAGGAAGCAAGGACGAACCCCGCATTGAACTGACAGAACTGGGAAAAGCTGTCCAAAGAGAATGGCTTGGCATTCACGGCTATTATCCGCAGATAGAGGTGTTGGCGGTACAAATGATGCCTGACCATATGCATGGTATCCTTTTTGTGACTGAACAGTTGCCGGTACATTTGGGGCAAGTGATATCTGGATTTAAGGCAGGATGCCGAAGGGTAGAGAGGGCCTTAAGGGCTGCGGCACAACCGCAGCCTGCGGAGAAAGCGGGAGCGTCAAGTTCTTTGCAAGTGACGGTTCTGCCGTCGCAAAGTTCGAGTTCTAAACAAGAAACCGCTCTACCTTATCATCCCTTATTTGCGGATGGCTACAATGACTTGATACTTCGCTCTTATGATGAGCTACCTGCTTGGCAGAACTATCTACACGATAATCCACGTCGCCTGATGTTAAAACGCACACGTCCAGAGTGGCTACGCCCTTTCTTCGATTTCAGGATTGGAAAGCAGTGCTATAGCGGTGTTGGTAACCGTGACTTGCTAAAGTATCCGAAACGCGTGGCCGTTCGTGTGTCACGTAGGTTAAGCGAAACAGAAGTCGCTACAATGGTGTATCAGTATCTTGAGAAAGCAAAACAAGGCTATGTACTTGTATCGCCAGCCATCTCACCAGGCGAAAAGCGTGTGATGAGAGCAGCTTTCGATGCAGGTTATCCCACCATTGTCATTGTGGAGAATGGCTTTACTCCCTTATCGAAACCTCATGGTGAGCAGTTCTATGCATGTGCCAAAGGAGTGTTGTTGATGCTTTCACCCTGGGAACATCACTATGATAAGCGCAAACTTACTGCCGCACAGTGCTCCCAAATGAATCTGATGGCTCTAGAGATGTGCATTAATCACGGATCCATTAATCATTTTGGGGAATAAAATCGAAGCTTCGCAAGGCTTGTGAAGGTTTGGAAAAACGGATTTTATTTCGTAACTTTGCAGCGGAATTCAGATTGATAGGTTATGGCAGAGAACATGTTAGATTTTGTGGCTCCCATCGAGGACAAAATGCAGAATATCATCCAGGTGATTGGCGTGGGTGGCGGCGGATGTAATGCCGTGAGTCGAATGGATAATGAGGGTATTCAGGGTGTGGCTTTTGCCGTGTGTAACACGGATAGTGCGTCGCTGAAACACTCGCCAGTGGCTGTGAAGTTGCAGTTGGGCGAAGGTCTTGGTGCAGGCGGTGACCCTGAGAAGGGCCGCGAAGAGGCGGAGAGCAGTCTGGACATGATAGAGAAGCTGATAAACCCACAGACGAAGATGGTGTTTGTGACGGCAACAATGGGTGGCGGAACGGGTACTGGTGCTGCTCCCGTAGTGGCGCGGGTGGCTAAGGAACGTGGACTGCTGACGATTGGCGTGGTGACCATTCCGTTTTATTTCGAGCACAGGCGTAAGATAGTGAAGGCTCTGAAGGGTGTCGACGAGCTGAGCAGGAATGTGGACGCGATGCTCATCGTGAACAACGAGAAGCTGTGCGACGTGTATAGCGACACGCGGATGTCGTTCAAGGATGCGCTGGGCGAGGCTGACAATGTGCTGAAGAATGCGGTGAAGGGTATCTCGGAGCTGATTACCATCAGTTCGGCAGGTAACATCAATCTGGACTTCCGCGATGTGGAGACGACAATGCGTAATGGCGGTGGAGCGATTATGGCTATCGGCCGAGCAAGCGGCGACCATCGTGTGGAGCGCGCCATACTGGATGCGCTGGACTCGCCGTTGTTGCACGGTAGCGACATCAATCATGCGAAGCGTATCCTGTTTAACATATATGCCAGTGACGAGATGCCTATACTGGTGCAGGAGATGGAGGAGATATCGGAATTTTTCGACCAGCTGGACCCTGACATCGACGTCATCTGGGGTACGTCGACGGACGACTCGTTGGGCGAGGATGCGAAGGTCATCATACTGGCTGTCGACATGAGCAGCGAAATGCAGGAGGCCAAGAACGAAGTGCACGACGAGGAATACTACCGGCAACTGATGGACACCCTATATAAGCCTGCCAAGAAGAACGGTGAGAAGGCAGAGCTGGAGCCCAAGCCTGAGCCAGACTTTACGGTGGAGGTGGCGGAGGATCCTGAGCCAGCGGAGCATCCCCAAGAGCCGGCGGAGCGTCCCAAGGAGCCTGAGCCTGTCAGCACGTTGAGCCGTTGGAAGAGATGGCTGAACGGGAAGTTAGCGGAGATAGCCAGTGATGATATTTAAGTCATGCTGGAGGTCAGACGATTGTCTGGGCAGTTGCTGGCGGCAGGTCGGAAGGACTTGCTGCTGAGGGCTATCGGTGCGCCGTTGCTGGAGGAGCTACGCATCGAGGCAGCCAGGGCGAAGCTGAGCCGTCTGCTGATTATGAAGGACTACCGATTCGTGTTGGTGGACTACCAGAAGGAGGTGGAGCTGCAGCCTGTACATAAGGCGGTGTATCTGTTGTTCCTGGCGCATCCCGAGGGTATCGAGTTCAAGCGGTTGGGCGACTATCGCGAAGAACTGACGCAATACTATATGGCCACGGCGAAACTGCTGGACAAGGAAAAAATCATTGAGGGCGTGGACCATTTGGTGAATCCGCTGGACAACGCCATCAACGAGAAATGTTCGCGCATCAAGAAGGTGTTCTTCGACATGATGGACCCCTACGTGGCGAGCTATTACATCATCAGCGGCCATACGCAGAAACGCTTTGCCGGTTCGAGCCGCATTTGGTACGAGCGTCTGAAAGTAATTACCCTGCCACGAGAATTGGTAATCAGAGAATGAAAATCACTTTTTTGTCTTTTTGGATTTCTTGGACTTCTTGCCGGACTTTTTGGATTTCTTGCTTTTCTTAGACTTTTTGGTTTTCTTGCTTGCCTTCGTTTTGTCCTGCTTACCAACTTTGGCAGACTTAACCATGCCATCCTTGCCGAAAGCGTCAAAGCGGAGCTGATGGCGGTCGTGGTCGAAGAAACGGGCGGAGTTGACGCTCTGACCGTTGATGCGTGTCTCGAAATGCAGGTGCTCGGTAGTGGCACGGCCTGTGCGACCTGTCAGCGCAATGACGTCACCAGCCTTGACGCGGTCGCCCACCTTGACAAAATTCTTGGAGTTGTGGCTATAATAGGTCTCGAGGCCGTTGTCATGCTTGATACGTATCAGATTGCCATAACCATAGTACTGCCCAGAGAACACCACCTCGCCATCGAAGGCGGCAAGGATGTTGTCGTTGGCCTTGGTTTTGATGTCGGTACCCGAATGGCCACGACCGCCACGAGAGCCATAGGAGCTGATGACCTTGGCACCAGGCAGGGGATAGCTCCAGTTACGGCTATCAGGCGTGTAGATTGCGTCCTTGGTCTGGGCACAACTGGAGAGCGTCAGCAGCCAAAAGCCAATAGCTAATAGCCATAAGCTATACCTCCTCCTCATACTCAAAGTCCTCATAGTCTTCAACGTCCTCGACGTCGGCGTCGTCAATGTATTCGATTTCCTCGTCTTCGCCCTCGTCTTCCAATTCCTGAGCGAAGCGCGTCATATCCTTATCGCGATGAACCAGCGTGTCCTCAGCCATGACGGCGGCAAGCTTGTTGCTCTCGGCATTCAGTTCGCGCCAAAGCACGTCCTTCAGTTCGTCGAGTCCCTGATTGGCCACTGCCGAGATAAAGACGCAGGGCAGGTCGTCAGGCAATGTCTCGCGCAACATCTCCACCAGCTCGTCGTCCAGCAGGTCGCACTTGGTGACGGCCAACACGCGATGCTTGTCGAGCATGTCCGGATTAAACTGGCGCAGCTCGTTGAGCAGGATTTCGTATTCGCGCTTGATGTCGTCCGTGTCGCCTGGAACCATGAAAAGCAACAACGAGTTGCGCTCGATATGGCGCAGGAAACGTAGTCCGAGTCCCTTGCCTTCTGCCGCACCCTCAATGATACCAGGGATGTCGGCCATCACAAACGACTTATTGTCGCGATAGCCCACAATGCCCAGCGAGGGCTCCATCGTGGTGAAGGGATAGTTGGCAATCTTCGGACGGGCATTCGACAACGACGACAGCAGCGTCGATTTGCCGGCATTGGGGAATCCCACCAGTCCGACGTCCGCCAACAGCTTCAGTTCCAGGATGATGGTCATCTCCTGCATGGGCTCGCCAGGCTGTGCGTAGCGCGGAGCCTGATTGGTGGCCGAACGGAACTGGAAATTGCCCAGTCCGCCACGTCCGCCCTTCAGCAACACGATTTCCTGTCCGTCGTAGGTAATGTCGCAGACATACTTTCCCGTCTCAGCATCGTAGACCACGGTCCCGCAAGGCACGTCGATATACACGTCCTTGCCGTCGGTCCCGTGACACTTGTCCTTACCGCCATTGCCTCCGTGTTCAGCGAAGATATGGCGCTCGTATTTCAAGTGCAGCAGCGTCCAGTAGTTGTGGTTACCACGCAGAATGATGCTGCCACCCTTGCCACCGTCGCCACCGTCAGGACCTCCGTTGGGGTTATACTTCACATGGCGCAAGTGCATCGAGCCCTTGCCGCCCTTGCCTGAACGGCAGTATATCTTGACGTAGTCTACGAAATTACTCTCCGGCATTACAAGTTATCGATTACGTTGCAAATGTCGGCAAAGATACGCTCCAGCGTGCCAAGGCCGTTGATATGGTGGTGGAGACCTTCCTTTTTATACCACTCGATGAGCGGCTGGGTCTGCGAGTGGTAAACCACAAGGCGCTTCTTGATGGTCTCCTCGTTGTCGTCGGCACGACCGCTCTGTTGTCCGCGCAGGATGAGACGCTTCATCAACTCGTCCTCAGGCACGTCCAGCTCAATCATGGCGGCAATCTTGTCACCACGTTCGTCGAGCATCTGCTTCAGGGCCTCAGCCTGTGGAATCGTACGTGGGAAACCGTCGAAGATGACACCCTTATGGCCACGTCCGAACTCGTCGTACACCTTAGCCAGAATCGATACCATCAGGTCGTCGGGAATCAACTGACCATTATCGATGTAGCCCTGCGCCGTCTTGCCCAGCTCGGTGCCTTTCTTGATTTCATTACGCAGCACGTCGCCAGTCGAGATATGTCCCAGACCGTAGTGCTCTATCATCAAATCGCTCTGCGTTCCCTTGCCAGAGCCGGGAGCACCAAAAATAACAATATTCTTCATATGAATTCTTTTTTCTTGTTTATCTTGTTTTACCTTCGTTTCTTTTCCTTTATACCACAAGTCGGTCAGCAAATCCTTCTGACCTTTCCCAGCCTCAACGTCGCTGGGCAAATGAGGGAGCTTAATCTGTCTCATAGCTTATTCTTCACATAAAGTATAGATTTCTCTCAGCCAGCGTCCTTCCTGGTCGTAATCCAGTCCATAACCCAAGATAAAGTCATTGGGGATAGAGAATGCGGCATACTCAATATCAAGCGGCTCTTTCAGCTTGTCGGGTTTGACAAAGAGCGTACAGATATGAATGGAGGCAGGGTTGCGGGTACCCAGCGACTCAAGCATATTCTTCATGGTGGCACCTGTATCAACGATATCTTCCACGATAACCACCGTACGGCCCGTCAAGTCCTCGTTGATACCAAAGACTTCCTTGATTTTACCCGTTGAGATGGTTCCCTGATAGGATGCCAGCTTGACAAACGATATCTCGCAGGGAATGGTCATCTCGCGCATCAGATCGGCAGCAAAGATAAATGCTCCGTTCAACACTCCAAGAAATAGCGGATTCTTTCCTTCCATATCGTGGCTGATCTGAGCAGCCAGCTGCTTGACACGTTCCTTGATTTCTGCCTCCGTGATGGAGGTCTTGAACGTTTTGTCCTTGATTTTAACTATACCCATGGTGCTAAAACAATAATTTGCTGCAAAATTACGAAAAAAATAAGAATAAGGATTAAGAATTAAGAAATATTTCGTATTTTTGCAGGCAAATGAAGATATTTACTAGTACTCAGATACACGAGTTAGACCGTTATACCATCGAAAACGAGCCTATTCCCAGCCTCGATTTGATGGAACGTGCCGCTAAGGCACTGACACAGGCCATCACGGAAATGTATTCCGTCACGACGCCTGTTGTCGTCTTTGCCGGACCAGGAAACAATGGTGGCGACGCACTGGCTGTCGCACGGCTGATGGCAGACAAGAACTATCAGGTCAGCGTTTACCTCTTTAATATCAGTGGCAGCCTTTCGCCCGACTGTGCAGCCAACAAGCAGCGCCTTCAGGAGAATAAGCGCATCCGTCAATTCGTCGAGGTCATCGAGGAGTTCAATCCTCCCGTCCTCGAAGCCAACACGCTGGTGGTCGACGGACTCTTCGGTTCTGGCCTCAACAAGCCGCTGGCAGGTGGTTTTGCCTCGTTGGTCAAGTATATCAACTCCTCGCCTGCCCAGGTGGTAGCCATCGACATTCCTTCCGGACTGATGACGGAGGACAACACGTACAACGTGCGTGCCAACATCATCCGTGCTGACCATACACTGACCCTCCAACAGGTCAAGTTGTCGTTCCTCTTCCCTGAGAATCAGCAGTTTGTAGGCAACCTCCGCGTGCTCGACATCCGTCTGAGCGAGGAAGGTATGAGGAAGTTGGAGTCGCAATACACCATGGTCGAAGAAAACGATGTGCGCCAACTGATGCTCCCCCGCAGTCCCTATGCCCACAAAGGGCAGATGGGCAACGCTCTGCTCATCGCAGGCAGTTACGGCATGGCGGGTGCAGCCATCCTCGCCGCTCGCGCCTGTATGCGGGCTGGTGTGGGTAAGGTCACCGTCAACTCCCCTAAGCGCAACATCCCCCTGTTACAGGTAGCCGTTCCTGAGGCTATCGTCCAGAACAGTCTGGAGGAGACCTACTTTGCAGAGGCCGTTGACACAGAAGACTTCAACGCATTGGGCATCGGACCAGGCTTGGGACAATCCGAACAGACTGCTATTGCCATGATTACCCAATTGCGCCGTACGCAATGCCCCATTGTTGTCGATGCCGATGCCCTCAACATTCTGGCCAATCACCGCGCCTGGCTCCAGCAACTGCCCCAGGACATCATCATGACTCCCCACCCCAAGGAACTCGATCGGCTGGAAGGTCATTCTGCCGACAGCTATGAACGGCTCACCAAGGCCAGCAATCTGGCAGAACGTCTGAAGGGGTACATCGTCCTGAAGGGGCACCATACTGCCATCTGCTGTCCTGGCGGACACATCCTGTTCAACTCCACGGGCAATGCAGGAATGGCTACTGCAGGCAGCGGTGACGTCCTGACGGGTATCATTACAGGTCTGCTGGCTCGTGGCTACAAACCTCAGGATGCTTGCATCGTTGGTGTCTATCTGCATGGTCTGGCGGGCGACATTGCCGCCCACGATTTGGGTGAAGAGAGCCTGACGGCCAGCGATATCATCAATTGTCTGCCTCGTGCCTTTAAACGACTGAAAGAATGAAAAGACTACTCCTTTTACCTCTTTACCTTCTTACCTTTTTACCTTTTCAGTTGAAGGCACAGCCGGAGATTGCCCAGTTGGAACCTGGTCAGACGGCTGACGGAGTGATCTATTACCTGCCCAAAACAGCTGTCCGCATCCATCTGCTCATCGAGAAGCAAACCTATACGCCAGGCCAGTTCGCACGCTATGCCGAGCACTACCTCCAACTGAAGGGCATTCAACAGCAGGAGCAAATCAGCCAGCGCATCATTAGCATCGAACTCAGCACCTTTGGCGTTCGCGACACGTCAAAATGCTATTCCGTCCGCCTGAAGGGAAAGGCCGAGACGGCCGAGATACGACTGAGCGAACAGGGCACCCTGCTGGCTGTCAACGACGAGCCGCTCGCCCTTCCCCAGCCCATTCAACCCGTGCTCAACGTCAATCCCATACCTCCCCTCACACCCCTGCTTTCCTCCGAGACGCTCTCTGCAGGCAGCACGGCCAAGATGGCTGAACTGACGGCACAGCAGATTCAGGAATTGCAGGAACGCCGCCAGCAGTTGGCAACTGGTGAAGCTGATGAAATGCCTCAGGACGAGCAGCAGCTCCGCTTGATGCTTCAGCAGATTGACCAGAAGACATCCCAGCTGATGGCGCAGTTTACGGGAACCGTCCGTCGCGACACCACCCAGCACGTGCTGACACTCTGCCCTGAGCGCGAAATGAAACACGAGGTGCTTTTCCGCATCTCACGGCGGCTGGGACTCGTCGACAGCGACGACCTCTCAGGCGTACCTTATTATATTGATCTGAAAAACCTCAACCCTGCCGAACATCCGGCGCCAGAGAACAAGAAGCCCTCAGGATTCTTCGTCAACGTCCCTGGCATGGCACAGCTGACCGTCAGTCAGGAGGACCAGCCCTTGGCACAGTTTGACGTTCCCCTGGCACAGTTTGGATTTACGGAGTTACGCGATGGTGATCTTTTCCGTCGTTATGTCACCCACCTACAACTCCACCCTGCCACGGGTGCCGTTGTCCGCCAACAGGTCGAGCTGGAGAAATAATCTCTCCTTGGTTATCCTATAATCTCACGCCGACAAAGGCGCGGGCATGATATTTGTTCTGATTGAAAGTGACATCGCCGTTGTCGTAGATGGAATTGCTCATCATGAACGAGGCACCAGCATTGAAACGAGGCGTGAAGTGATAGACCACGGAGGCGCGCTCGTTGAAGATCATGTTGAAACACAGACCGTGGTCGCGCTTTTCGTGATAGTCGTTGCCTTGCATGCGTTCAGCAGCCGAACGGGCCTCAAGCGTGTTGTGCTTGTAAACCACGAAGTTGGGCATGGCCGAGAGGTGGAGCAACCACTGGGAGTGACGGCCGAGTACGAGATTATAGCCGTAGCCGCCACCAATGGCAAAATTGGCAAAGGTGAGGTGTACGTCGGGAGCCTTTGGACTGCGCTCAATCAGCGCGTTGGTGGTCTTGATGCTACCGCCCTGGAAACTGGCTCCAGCCAGCCACGAGCCTGCCGAACGACGCTGGTAGTAGTTCTGGTACAAGGCTGCGGGGAAGGAGAAGCGACGGTGGTTGAAGCTGTAATATGCTGCCACGTTGACGATGTTCATGCGCAGTCCTTCCTCGTCCAAATGATCCATATCGCCCAACTTCAAATCCCCCGTCAGCGACGTGGCGCGCTGGTAGTTGATGTCGAAGCTGATGCGATTGCCATGGTATTCGAAGTTGAACTCATAGTCGTCGTAGTCGCCGCGTATCTTGGCGGGATTGAGCGACAGCGAAACGGCAAGGTCGCAGTAGTTCACCTCAAGCCCGATGGTGGTATTCTTCTTGGTGTGCAGGTCGTATTTCGACCATATATCGTTCACCGTACCTTTGGCATGGATATAGTTACCCGTCTGGTTCACCATCGCCCTCAGCAGCCATTTTTCCTTGGGCCGGACGACATAGTTCGTATCGTATTTCGAGCGGAAGTAGTTGTTGCTGAGTTTCTTGTTCAGGCGTTTCCCCAAGCCTTCCTTTTTCACAATGGTATCGCTTTTGATGCTGTCGGTGGAAACGGACTGGGCGTCCGTCTCCACCGTAACAACACAAAATAGAATGATTGACAGTATTACTCTAATCATCATAATCTGCAGGTGAGTCCGATCTTGGTTTCGAAGGTACGGGCATAGACATTACTATCTCTACCCCACTCCCGAGTTCCGTTATAATAATAATTATAGTGCGTACGGCGCCAGTAGTAGGTACCAGAGAGGTTGATAGACCACTGCTTGGCAACGTGGAACTCGATGATAGGATTGAGGACAAAGAGCGCAGCATTGCTGTTGTCCCCCTGTACGTTCAGGTAGTGCAAGTCTCTGGTGCCGTCCTTGAACTCCTTCAATTCATCAAACGTATAGGTATTGTAGCCCTTCCAGGTATAGAGACGGAAGTACTTGGCATTGAGCATGATGCGTCCGAAGCGTCCGAAGTCGAGCTGCGTCTTCGACTTGATACTGAATCCGCTACCCATGTTGTAGTCGCGCTCGATGACGTTGAAGTAGTCGCTCTTGGTACCACCGAGCAGGATGCCGCTTACAAAGACACGCTGCTCCATCCTGGAGAGGGCACCGGCCTGAGGCATCGACAGGATGAAGCCAGGACCGAAACCGGCAGCCTCGCTGATACGATAGGGAATCAGCTCGGAACCGTCCTCAATGGGGTTGGAGTCGTAGTAGTTGAAGTGCTGGTAGATACCAAACTCGGCAGCCATACCTTGTCCGTCCTTGGTCTTAGCAGGACGGTCGATAATCGGTGTACTCCAGAGTCGTCCTACGATGCTGATGTTGTTGACCGTCTTCTGGCCGCCACCGATACTGATGGTAGCGTCGAGGTCGAAGAAGTCGTAGGGAGTCTTGTGGCTTTCACCGTCAACAGCCGTACCATAGAGCAGATAGAAATTCAAGTAGGGTGCGTGGACACCGCGGAACAAGGCACCGTCATCGGCCAGATAGCGCCAGCCGACAGAGAACGACACGTCGACGGGTATCTCACGGAAGTCATGGTAGCGATAGTGGTCGCTACGTACACGCCAGGCATCACCACTGACGATACGATGAATACCCTGAATGGGGTTGATGATGGTAGCGGCAGCCTCACGCCAGAAACGCTTCCAGCCCCTGTCCCGGTCGTCAAGGATAGTATGGCTCAGCCGGTGGGTCATCTCACCGAGTGCCATACCGCCACACGTCGTAGCAATAATGTCGTTGATGGCTGGCGGTTCCGTCTCGCCGAGGAATTCCCACATCGCTGAACCCAACAGGGAGAATGGTGCTGACTCCCAGAACGTCAGTCCGTTGGTACGAGCAGCGTTGAAGTAGAGGTTGCCGTGATACGGATGGGCAAACATGTTGGTGACGAAGAAGTCGTTATCCCACACCATGCCGTCAGTGAAGTTATGCCTTAACGTATTCAGGGTGGTCTGTGCGAACTCCTCCTTCAACACCCAGCGGTCGAACAGCTGTACACCGACGTTGACGGCTGTCACCTCGGCAAGTGCGCGCCAAGGGTGTTTCTCGGAAGGCAATGCCATCGTGGAGTCGGTGTATTCCAACTTTTGCCGTTTCTCCTCCCATGCCCGCATCCATGTTCCATGCTGGTCGCGGGACTGACGAACAGTCAGACCCAGTTCAAACAACGGGCGGTTGCGGTATGTCTCGTTACGATTGTAGTATCGTGTCAGTCCCCAGCCCACCGAGGCAAATGCGCCAAAGCGCTTGTTGAACTGATAGTCGGCATTGATTCGAGCCTGCAGTGAGTATAAGCGTTCCGGACCTTCGTCCGAATTCTTATGGAACGTCTCCACATGGTAATATCCTACGTCACCGCTCAGACTCCATTTGTCCGACAGTTGTTTGTACTGTCCCAAGCGGTAGAATATGGCACCCGAGAACTTCGAGTCAAGACCCATGAAATGAGTACCGACGCCAAAAATATTATAGGTACTCTTATTACGATAGCGGGCAGCGACGTTGACCTTCGTGGAACTGCCGCCATAGAACATCAAGTCAATGGTAGTAGCGGGATTGATGTTTATCAGGCCTATCTTATGACCGATACTGTCGTACGACAGGTTGACAATACCCACCTGCCAGCCCTTGGGACGCTTGCGGGCTACGTTGAACAGACCAATCTGTGCACCGTCCAACGAGTCGGCATAGTTGATGGCACCTAACTGCCAGCCATTCGTCTTCCCCGACGACACATTGAGCAGGGCTGACAACTGCAAACCCTTATTCATTCCGCGGGTGATATTGTTGATGGCGGCCAATTGCAATCCGCTGAACATACCACCTGACACGTTGGAGAACGTGCCATACTGGAAGCCCTTACCGCCGTTAACTGCTACCGACGAAAGCACACCAACCTGCACGCTCTTCGTCGTGTCCTGCACACTGACGATGCCCACAGGAAAATTCTGTGCTTGTACACCTACAGCAGCCATCATGGCGGCTGCAAAAAATAGTATTTTCTTCATCTCTTCTATATTTATTTATCCATACTTTTTACCTTTACTCTTGTCCAGTAGCCTGGCGGTATTCCAACTGCTTGGTCTGGAAGTCAGCGTAGGCATCGGTGTAACGGTCACGCGCCTGCTGGTATTGCTCCTGCGCAAAGAGCAGGTCCGTCATCTTGGTCGTGCCGACGCGGTAGTAGTCGCGGTTCAAACGCAGGTTTTCCTCAGACTGTGTGATGGCATCACGGGCAATGACGAGTTTCTTGTGACTGGTCTCTACCGCCGCCCAGGCATTGTTCATGCGGATGATGAGTTTCTGGCCGTTGTCCTGCATCTGCTCCTTGGCATCTTCGAGGGCGAGGCTCTTTTTCTTGATGTTGTGCGAACCACCCCACCAGCCGCTGATAGGCACACTGACTGTGGCGAAAATCATGGCGTTAGAGCTCTTGCCAAACCAGTCGTTATAGCTGTAGCTGGCACCAACGCCCACCGACGGCAGATTGCTGCCGACAGCCATCACGTGCTGAAGGTGATGACCCTCGACATTTTTCCATTCTCGACCTCTGCTGTGGTGCTCTCCACTTCACCCTTACGGAGCTGTACCAGCAACAGGTCGTTGCGGTTGACGGCTCCTACGCGAACCATATTCGACACGTCCTTCTCCAGTTGTTCCAACATATCGTGAACGGTAGCAAGCGTCAACAGTTTCTCCTTCAGCGAGACGACCTGCCAGTAGTACTGCTCGGTTGTCATCTCCACCTCGTCGGACGATACTTCCAACTGCAGTTCGCTGGCCTCGATGCCGACCTTTGCCAGCCTGTTGCCATTGATGATCTGACCACCCATGAAGACAGGCTGTATGGCAGAAACGGAGCCGTAGATACCTTTCTTCATCAGGCTGATGTTGGCGGGAATCAAACCTTGCGGAATCAAGCCTGCAATGATATCAGGCAGTTCGACGTCGATGTCGATCATCGGCTTGTTGTTCTGGAAACCAAAGCCCAGGGCCGATACCTGGGGGAAGTACTTGGTGAATGCCTCGCTCTTCACTTCCTTCGACTGTTCGATGGCGTTGCGGGCCGAACGGAGGCTGTAGTTATTCTCGACGGCAAGCTGCTTCAGCTGGTCAAGGGAATAAGCGGTCTGCGCTGTTGCGGTGACACCGCAACAAACACAACCGATAAATAGTGCAAATATCTTTTTCATTTTATTCTTCATATTTATGTGCGGTAGCAAATTCTTCACTCTTCATTCTTCACTCTTCACTTTACCTTCGCTCCGTCCCATCACCTTCCAATAGGCTATCGGCATGATGGTGAGGATAAAGAACATGGTGATGAGTGCGCCATAGCAGATGACGCAGCCCATAGGCGACCACAGGCCCGAACCACCGAACACCATCGGCACCACACCCATCGAGGCGGCAGCCGACGTCAGGAAGATAGGACGCATACGGCGCTCGGCAGCCACGTGGATGGCTTCCTTCAAGGGAAGATGCTCCAATTCCATTACCTCCGCCGCATAGTCGAAGAGGATGACACCGTTGCGCACCAGGATACCCATCAGCGATACGAAACCGAGGACGGCGGTCATGGAGACGGGCACGCCTCCGATAAGGATACCCATGGCCGTGCCGAAGACGCAGAGCGTCAGGCAAATCATAATCAGTAGGGCCTCGCTGACACTCTTGAAGTGCCACAGCAACACGAAGAAGATGATGGCAATGGAGATGACCAGCGCACTGGCAATCTTCGGGGTGGTGTCTTTGTCGTCGTCATACTGACCGCCAATCTCCATCTGCATACCTTCTGGCAGTCGGAAAGTCTCTAAACGCTTGATGACATCATTCGTGACAAAACCTACGTTTTTGCCGCGTGCCACCTCGGCCATCACCGTCACGGTGCGCAGACCATTGCGGTGGCATATCTGGCCATACTGCCAAGAAGGTACGATCTCGGCAAACTGACGCAGGGGGACGCTGGGCAGTGCTTCATCGGCACTGTGAATGCTCATCAGTCCGGCAATACTGGTTGGAACGGCTGCCGTCATGCCGATGGGTATCAGCTCGTCCATCACGTTCTGTTTCGTAGCCTGATCGGCATTGTCGGTCTTCATCTTCACCTGAATGTCGTAGTCGCCCTCCCAAGCCGTGCTCACGGTGAATCCGTCGCCATAGCGGAAGGCCATCTGCAACTCGACAGTCTCGTTGGTAATACCCAGTCGCGAAGCTTTCTCGTCGTCAATCTTGATACGGGTGGTAGAAAGCGGTTCGAGCATGTTGCTGCGCACCAGCATCAGTTCGGGCATCTGGCGCATGATGCCTACCAGACTGTCGCTATATTGTGCCAGCTGCTCCAGGTTGTCGCTCTTCAGGCGTATTTCCACGGGTACGGCAACCGACGAATAGCTCAACTGCTTGATTTTGACGTAGGCCTCAGGGAAATAGTTCGTATAGGCATCGGTACATTCATCCACCAAACGTTCAGTGGTCTTGTTGTCCTTGGTGTTCACAATGAACTGGGCATAGTTCTCATCGGCAATCTGTGGCGCGTATGCCGTATGGAATCGCGGCGAGGCACAGCCCTTAAATGAGGCAATGCTCACCACACCCTCCTTCTTGGCTATCATGTGCTCCAGTGAGTCGGCCACTACGGTGGTGCGCTCGATACCCGTGCCGAGGGGGAGATAGATTTCCACGGCAAACTGGTTGCGGTCGGCGTATGGCATCATGCGCTGCGGCAGCTGGCCGAAAATCCAAGCGCCTATGACCACGCTGGCCACACCGCCGGCAATCGTCACCCAGGGATGGTCGAAACACTTGGCCAACAGCTTCTGGTAGTATTTGTCGAGGATGTCGAGCAGGTTGAACGGTTTCTTGCCATCGGCACGCGTCTTAGTCTCCATGGGTTTGCGGATGAAGAAGTACTGCAGTATGGGCAGTAGCGTCTGGGCGATGATCATCGAGGCGAAGAGCACGATGGAGATGGCCCAGGGGAACGACAGCAGGAAGTCGTGGATCTGGCCTGTCATGACGATGAGGAAGGGGAAGAACGTCACCGATATACACAATGTGGCGGTGAAGATGGACTTCAGGAAGTGGACGGTGGCATCGATGCTGGCCTGCCAGCGCGTCTTGCCCTCGGCCATCATCTCCATATAGGAGTCGATAATCACGATGGAGTCATCGACGATCATTCCTAAGGTTACAATCAGTGCCGCCAGCGTCACCGTGTTCAGCTCGATGTCGAACATATAGAACAGACCGAGCGATACAAAGATGGTGATGGGCATTGTACCTGCGGCTACTAAGGCTACGCGCATCGGCATGATGAGAATCACAACAAGGATAACCGTGCAGATGGCTATCAGCAGTTCGTGGAGGAAGTTCTCGATGCTGTCGTCCACCACCTTGGCCTGGTCGGTAATGGCGTTCAGCTGCACGTCGTCGGGGATGTGCTGCTTGAAGTTGGCCAGCTTCTTGTTGATGGCCTTACCCATGCTCGATACGTCCTGACCCTTCTTGATTTCCACCGACAGCAGGATGCAGCGTGTGCCGTTGTTGGTGATGAATGACTTGGGCTGCGGATATTCACGCTTGACGGTAGCCACGTCTTTCAGGCGTACCGTATTGCCGGCGTCGTCGGTATAGATGACGGTGTTCTCCACATCGTAGATCTTGTTCAACGCATGATCGACATAGATGGGCGACTTATAACCGTCGTTCTTGATGCGGCCGGCAGTGGTCACAAAGCCTTTGCCGCGCAGTTGCTGGGCGATGGTCAGGTAGCTGATGCCATAGTGTGAAAGCTTGTCGGAGTTCAGATAGATACTGATCTGGTCGTGCTGCAGTCCGAATACCGTCATCTTGCCCACGCTGGGAATCATACGCAGCGAGTCTATCAGCGAGTTCATGTAGTCGTTCAGTTCGCGATAGGTCTTCTCGTCCGATTCCATGGCCAGCAGCAATGCCGAGGTGTCGCCGAAGTCGTCGTTCACCTGGATGGCCAGCACACCGTCGGGCAGTTCGTTCTTGAAACCCTGTACGCCATGCTTGAACTTCGACCAGAACTCGTCCTTGTTGGTCAGTTCGTCATTCAATTCCACCTGGATGATGCTCAGACCATCCTTCGAATACGATATAGTCTTTTCCTTCTTCACCTCTTTATAGGTAAAGATATATTTCTCCAACGGTTTCGTTACCTGTTCCTCCATCTCCTGTGACGTCACGCCGGGATAGACGGCGACGACGATACCCTGACGGATGGTGAAGTCGGGGAACTCGTTCTTGTTGATGTTCGCCAAACCAAAGATGCCCAGAGCCACTAAGCAGCTCACGAGCAGTATGATGATCTGCCGGTAGTGCATCGACCACTCCTGCAGACTCATCTTTTTTTCTTTCTTCTCTTCCATAATTGTCAATTATCAATTTTCAATTGTCAATTATCAATTATTTAACAATCTCCACTTTCATCCCATTGCTCACCTTCTGCTGTCCGGAAACAATGAGTTGGTCGCCAGAAGAGAGACCGCCACTGACTTGTGCACCCTGCGCCGTCTCACTACTGATGATAATCTCGCGCTTTACGGCCTTGCCACCGTTGACAACCCATACGAAGGTCTTGTTGTCTGAGTCAAGCTGTACCAGATTGGCGGGAACGAACACGCCCGTCGTACCTTGCATGTAATTGGTGAATGCCTGACAAATCATGCCCGGCAGCAGCTGACCATCGTGATTGGCGATGGTAGCCTTCACTTCGTAGGTACGTGAACGGGGATCGGCACTCACGCCGCGCTCTGAAACGCGACCTTCGAACTGACGGTTGCCTAATGCAGGAACGATAATCTTCATCGACGAACCCTTGCTGATACGCTGAATATCATCCTCGGGCACAGAGATCTTCACTTTCACGCTGCCGATGCTCACCAGTTTCACGATTGACATGCCTGGTATTGCATTCTGACCAATCTCTGCGTCCTTGCTGGCGATATAACCGCTGAAGGGCGCATAGAGCTTCGTGTCGGCCAGCGACTTCTTGGCCATCGCCTCCGAGGCCACAGCCGACTTCAGCTGGTTCTCGATCGAAATCCACTGCATCTCGGGCAGCGAACCGCCGTCGTGCAATTCCTTCATACGATTGTACGTGTCCTGAGCCTGCTCCAAAGCGGTCTTCGAGATGGTATAGGCATTTTGCATCGTCGTCGGGTCAAGTTCTGCTATCAGCTGCCCCTGACGTACGGTCTGTCCAGCACTGACATAGATACGTTTGATGGTTCCCGTACCGGCAAACGACAGCGACGCACCGTTTGCCTCCTCAATGGTACCTGAGAAACCCTGTTCGCCGTTTACGGTCTCAGTCTGAATCTCCTGCACCTTCACTCTCACCGTCTGTTCTACGGTGGCTTGCTTCTTCTCTCCGCAACTGCACAGTGCCATCAGCACCGTTGCAGCCATTAACAAATGTCCTTTTTTCATATTTATTGCGTTTATACTTTTTTACTTTCTTACCTCTCACCTCTAACCTCTCACCTCTAACCTCTCACCTCTAACATTTTCACCGATGATATTTCTTTCTAAAATCCAACGGCGTCATGCCAGCGTGCTCCTTGAAATACTTGCCGAAGAACGACGCATTGGCGAAGTTCAGATCGTTGGCAATTTCCTGCATCGTCATGTCAGTATAGCGCAGACGCTGCTCTATAGCCTTCAGCGTATAGAAGTGTATCATCTCGCTAGGACGACGGTTCATCGTCTCCTTCAACAGCGTCGAGAGATATTTCGGCGTGATATTCAGTTGGTTTGCAAAGTCGTCCACCTTGCGGATACGGCCGTCGCTTTGTTCCACTAAGCGCATAAACTCGTTTGCCAACCGCTGACGATAGACGCCGGTTGTTACCGTGTTCTCAGGCTCCTGCCTTCGCTTCATGCTGAGTATTTCCAGCATCATCGCACTGACGAGTGATCTTACGATATTGGAATACAACACGGGACTTGGATCTCTCATCCGGCGGCATAACAACTGGAAATAATCATCAAGCAACTTCACGTCATCTTCTGTCAGATGCATTATTGGGTGTCGTTTGAGATAAGGCAGGTCTGACAAACTTACTTCGCCGTATTTGTTGATGTTCCATAATTCGCCGCGGGAAAACCAAATCTGACGACAGTTAAAATCCGTAGATGACATGAAATTGGTGACCACGCTATGCGCCATATATAAGAAAAGATCATCCTTGTGGAGCCGAATCTGCTGTCCGTCGTAGTCAAACTGTGCTATGCCTTCAGTACAGATGACGATAAGCCCATGCCTGTCAAGAGATAATTCGCCCTTTGGTAATGAACCGAAGTTCTCCATGACCACAAGTTCGTCACTATCACCCAATCGTATGGTGTCAAAACCGCTCCTTGGTTTGAGATTTTGTATCTCCAT
>CADCDY010000079.1 GCA_902800245.1 uncultured Prevotellaceae bacterium | reverse complement strand
CTTCGACTTCGAGGTTCCCACAGAGCTCGAGGGCGTAGACACCAACATCCTCGATCCTCGCGACACTTATGCTGACGCTGCTGAGTGGAACAAGAAGGCTGAGGATCTGGCTGGCCGCTTCATCAAGAACTTCAAGAAGTACGAGGGTAACGAGGCTGGTAAGGCACTTGTCGCTGCAGGTCCTAAGCTTTAAGCTTAGACCGAAAGCAACTTCGCCCTACGCAGGGCAAAGATTGCTGGTCCGAAACTCTAATAGATTTTTGACTTACATCAAAATAAAGGGCGATTTCATCGGGAATCGCCCTTATTTTATTGCAAGCCTCAATGAAACTCCGTACCTTTGCAGCGGCAATCGAGAAGATTGCATACGTTTATTCATTAGGTTAGTAGTTTATAAGATTTTAAGGTAAAAATTAGATTATGTTATTAGATTTTCAAACAACGGTAATGTTGGCCATTGTATTGGTGCTTACCATACTGAGTGTGATAACACTAATTCATACCGACATTCGTTGAAAAGGAGCGTGGAGTGAGTGATTCATACCACGCTCTTTTGTTATGAAAACCTAAAATATGCTTTATTATAATATATTTTACTTAATAAATGCGCGAAAAATGCTCATATTTGCCAAAATGTGCGTAAATTTGCACCCAAATTTGAATTCAAACAGACTCATGAGACAAATAAAGACTCTAATTATACTGTTGTCCGTAATCTGTCTGACGGCTTCGTGCCTGACAGGCAGCAGCAACGACGTGACCTATTACGCCGACGCCGCCATCACCAGTTTTTCGCTGGGGACGCTGAACCGTAACGTGGCGAGCACCACCAGCGACGGCAGAGATACTATTGTGGCAACGACCGTCACGGGCTCCAACTATGCATTCCACATCGACCAGGTGACCCACGAGATTTACAACACTGATTCCTTGCCCGTCGGCACGGACGTCAATCGTGTACCCGTATTGCTGACGACAAAGAACAACGGACTGGCTCTGATACAAAGTATTGAAGACGAAGATTCACTGATATACTACTCGTCTGCCGATAGCATTGACTTCACACAGCCGCGCATCATCTGGGTATTGTCCAGCGACGGCACCGGCGTGTCCAAATATAATGTCCACGTCAATGTCCACAGTGAGAAACCGACATTCTACTGGGAGGAAGAGTCTGCCACCAGCTACCCCACAAAACAGTTGCCCGACGTACCTATGGAAGGTATCAAGCAGATTCTGGGTGAAAGCAGCAAGGAAATATACGCCCTCTCCAACGACAACAAACTGATGGTGCGCCAGAAGGACGGTTCCACGTGGGAAGAAGACCTGCTCGACGAAAGCAGTGCGTTATTGCCAACACAAGACCTCTCGCTGACATCGTTCTTCTATGACGAGGTGGCCGAGAACACAGACTACGTGATACTCGTGGGCAACCGTTCCGTTGAGAACTATCCGCAGGAGCCCGTTGCTATGGTGTGGCGCAAAATCGTCGACAACGATCCCTATGCGCCTAAAGGCCGCTGGACATACATGGGTCAAATGCGCGACGAACGCTATGCACTGCCCCGTCTGGAGCATTTGCAGGTAGCCGAATATAACGACTGCATCATCGCCATTGGCGGCAAGGGCTTGGGCGGCTCTACGGCCTCACCCTACAATTGTATCTACGAAAGCCGCGACTACGGTATCACGTGGAAGAAGAGTTCGGTGTTCACCATGCCTGCCATGAAGGAACTGTCAGCTGAACATCCAAGTGTGAATATGGTGAGCGACGGTTGGTATCTGTGGTTCCAGGGCCAGACTACTGGCGAAGTATGGCGCGGTCTGCTTAATACACTGATATGGAAGTATGAGTAGAGGTAAGAGGTGAGAAGTAAGAGGTAAGAGATGAAGAGGGCGATAGGTTGCTGGATGCTTCTGCTGATGATGACAGTCAGCGTGCAGGCTCAGATGGAGCCGGAATACCGCTTGGAAGTAGGTGGTGGCATCGGAGCCGTAACCTATCTGGGCGATTTCAACAGCAATCTCTTCCGCGACATGCAGCCCATGGGCTCTCTGCTGGCGAAATATCGCATCGACCCTCGTCAGGCACTGGCCATGAACATAAGCTACGGCCAGCTGAAAGGCTCGTCGAGCAACGAGAAAACCTACTATCCCGACTCGATAAAGGACTATTCCTTTAAGTCCAATCTGGTCGACGTCGGACTGAGATATGAATACAACTTCTGGCCATACGGAACAGGACAGGAGTATCGCGGTGCCAAGCGCCTTACACCTTATATATATATAGGTATGGGTGCCACCATCGCCAAAGCCGACACGGCCGACAAGACCGAAGTCGCATTCAACTTGCCACTTGGGGGTGGCGTGAAATATAAAATGGCTGACCGTCTGAACCTGGGTGTGGAATGGACCATCCACTTCACCACCAGCGACATGCTTGACGGGGTGAAGGACCCCTATGGCATCACGAGCGGCGGACTGTTTAAGAACACTGACTGCTACAGTCAGCTCCGCGTGTCAGTCACGTATGATTTATGGGCAAAATGTAAAACGTGTCACAATGATAGAGACTAACAACATACCACAGCACATTGCCATCATTATGGACGGCAACGGACGCTGGGCCACCGAGCGTGGACAAGATCGCAGCTTCGGCCATAAAGCCGGCGTTGACGCAGTACGTACCATCACCTCAGAGTGTACTCGTCTGGGCGTGAAGTTCCTCACCCTTTATACTTTCTCGACGGAGAACTGGAGCCGTCCGTCGCTGGAGGACGAAATATTCATGAAGAATAACGTTCGTTTCCGCGTTATCGGCGACCTGTCGCGCATCCCTGACAATGTACGCCGTAAGTTGCACGAGACTGAGGAGCACACGGCCAAGAACGAAAAGATGACGATGGTCGTGGCGCTTAGCTATTCGTCGAAACTGGAAATGGTCAATGCCATTCGCAATATTGCCCAAGAGGTGAAGGACGGAAAGATGAACGTCGAGGACATCGACGAGAAAGCCGTTGACGAGCGGCTATGGACAAACTTCATGCCCGACCCCGAGTTGCTCATCCGCACGGGGGGCGAACTGCGAATCTCCAACTACCTGCTGTGGCAGATAGCCTATTCTGAGCTTTACTTCTGCGACACCTATTGGCCCGATTTCGACGAGGCATGCCTGCACAAGGCTATCGAGAGCTATCAGAGCCGTCAGCGCCGTTTCGGCAAAACAGAAGCACAAGTGGAAAACGAACAATAGAAGATGAAATATATGAAACATATCGTCGTACTGCTGGTAGCACTGCTGAGTGTTACCCTGCAGACGAACGCACAGGACGTCATCGTCAACCCTGACATCTCGTATGCCGGCACACCACGCCAGTGCGAGATTGGCGGACTCACCGTCAAGGGTGTCGAGGGATACGAGGACTACGTACTGCTGGGACTGTCAGGACTCTCTGTCGGACAGACCATAGATGTGCCGGGTACAGAAATCACCGAGGCCATCAAGCGCTACTGGAGAAACGGACTCTTCTCGAAAGTGGCCATCACGGCCGACTCCCTCGTGGGCAACAAGGTGTACCTCTGCGTCCATCTCGCCACCCGTCCGCGTGTCAGCGCCATCAACTACAACGGTCTGAAGAAGTCCGAACGTGAGGACATGGATTCGAAACTGGGCATCATGCGTGGTTCACAGATTACGCCCAACATGATTGACCGTGCGAAGATCCTGGCGAAGAAATACTTCGACGACAAGGGCTATAACAATGCCGAGATCGAGATTATCCAGCGCGACGACGTCACCAGCAAGAACGAGGTCATCCTCGACATCAACGTCGACAAAAAGGCGAAGATGAAGGTACGCCAGATCATCTTCGAAGGCAACGACCAGCTCTCCGACAAGAAAATCAAGGGTAACATGTTCAAGAAGAGTGCCTTTGGTAAAATCAACGAGGCTGGCAAGTTACGCAACTTCTTCAAGGCCAAGAAGTACACCCCCGAACGTTATGAGGAAGCCAAGCAGGCACTCATCGACAAATACAACGAACTGGGCTATCGCGACGCAACCATCCTGGAAGACTCCGTATGGACCGTCGACGAGAAGCACGTCAACGTCTTTGTCAAGGTCGACGAAGGCCAGCGCTACTACCTGCGCAACATCACGTGGGTGGGTAACACCGTCGTCACCAGCGACTATCTCGACCGTTCGCTGGGCATGAAGAAAGGTGATGTCTACAATCAGAAACAGATGAAGAAACGCCTTTCTGAGGACGAAGACGCCGTAGGTAACTACTATTGGAACAATGGTTACCTGTTCTACAACCTCGAACCCACGGAAGTCAACATCGTAGGCGACTCCATCGACCTCGAGATGCGCATCCAGGAGGGTACGCAGGCACACATCAGCCATGTGCGTATCTATGGTAACGACCGTCTCTACGAAGAGGTCGTACGTCGTGAGTTACGTACCAAGCCCGGCGACCTCTTCTCGAAGGATGCCATCCAGCGTTCTGCACGTGAAATCGCCTCTATGGGTTTCTTCGACCCAGAAAAGGTCAACCCCGATATCAAGCCGAACTACGATGACGGCACCGTCGACATCAACTGGGAACTGGAACAGAAGTCCAACGACCAGCTAGAGTTCTCGCTGGGTTGGGGACAGACGGGTGTCATTGGACGTGTAGGTATCAAGCTCACCAACTTCTCCATGCGTAACCTCTTCGGTAAAAACAAGATGCACCGTGGCTTCCTGCCTATCGGTGACGGCGAACAGGTGTCGCTCTCGGCACAGTCCAACGGTAGCTACTACTACTCCTTCTCTACGGGCTATTCCACGGGATGGTTTGGTGGCAAGCGTCCTAACTCGTTCAGTGTCAGCGCCTTCTATTCAAAGCAGACAGATATCTCGAGCACCTATCGTAACTCAGCCTGGATGAACAACTACTACAACTACATGGGTGGTTACGGTTCCTACAACACAGGCTATTACGACTATACCTCGCTCTACGACGACGATAAATACATCAAACTCATCGGTATCAGTCTCGGATGGGGTAAGCGTCTGCGTTGGCCTGACGACTACTTCCAGCTCTCCACACAGCTGTCGTACACACGTTACATGCTGCAGGACTGGAACTACTTCCTCATCTCCAACGGTAACTGTAACAACATCAACCTCGGCATCACGCTGGCGCGTACGTCTACCGACAACCAGCTCTTCCCACGTCGCGGTTCAGAATTTCTGGCTTCTGTCACGCTCACGCCGCCCTGGTCGCTCTTCGACGGCAAGGACTATGCTAACCTGGCAACGGCTGAGACCTACAACACCAATGCCGACCGCTATCAGGCCGAGCTGCAGGAGAAATACCGCTGGATTGAGTATCACAAGTGGAAGTTCAAGAGCCGCACCTTCACTGCCCTCACTGGCGGACAAAAGTGCTTAGTGCTCATGACACGTGCAGAAATCGGACTCCTCGGCTCCTATAACAAAGACAAGAAGTCGCCCTTCGAGACATACTATATGGGTGGTGACGGCATGAGCGGATATTCTACCAGCTATGCAGAGGAGACCATCGGACTACGCGGTTACGAGAACGGTTCACTGACGCCCTACGGTGCCTCAGGCTATGCCTACGACCGCTTCACCCTCGAATTGCGCTATCCCCTCTTGCTCGGCAACACCACTATCTATGGACTCGGATTCCTCGAGGGCGGTAATGCATGGTCAGAGACGCGCAACTTCAACCCCTTCGACATCAAGCGCTCGGCAGGTATCGGTGTGCGTATCTTCCTGCCGATGGTTGGTCTGATGGGTATCGACTGGGCTTACGGTTTCGACCGCGCCTACGGAAACTCAGCCAAGGGCGGCAGCCAGTTCCACTTCATCCTCGGACAGGAGTTCTAAGCGGTTTAAACCATCAGAACACAATGACGTCATAACGAAATAACGAAATGCCGAAATAACGTAATAACGAAAAAAAAGAAGACAATGAAAAGAATATTATTGATAGCCGGTTTGGTGTTTGCAGCGACCCTGTCCCTGCAAGCCCAGAAGTTCGCCCTCGTCGACATGGAATATATCTTCAAGAACATCCCTGCCTACGAGCGCGCCAACGAACAGCTCAACCAAGTATCGAAGAAGTGGCAGGCTGAGGTCGAAGCACTGCAGGTCGAGGCACAGACACTGTATAAAAACTACCAGAACGAGGTCGTATTCCTCTCACAGGAGCAGAAGAAAGCCCGTCAGGATGCCATTGTGGCCAAAGAGCAGGAAGCCGCAGAACTCAAGAAAAAGTACTTCGGTCCCCAAGGCGAGCTCTTCAAGAAGCGTACGGCACTCATGACGCCCATCCAGGAGGAAATCTACAACACCATCAAGGATATTGCCGACCTGCGCGGCTATCAGCTCATCCTCGATCGTGCCAGCGACCAAGGCATCATATACGGCTCACCAAAGATTGACATCTCCAACGAGGTTCTCTCAAAACTGGGCTACTCTAATTAATTCCGCAATCCCGAAATAACGGAATTCCGTAATCCCGAAATAACGAAATAACGAAATAACGAAAATAATAAAAACAAAAAAAACAAGACAACAATGAAAAAGTTTATCATCTGCGCTATTTGCGCTATCTGCGGTTTCACCACCGCCAACGCACAGAAGTTCGGTCACGTCAACGCACAGGAGATCATCCAGGCCATGCCCGAGTTCGCCAAGGCTCGTACCGACATCGAGGCCCTCACCAAGCAGTATGAGGCCGACCTGAAGTCAATGCAGGAGGAGCTCCAGAAGAAGAGCGAGGCTTACGAGAAGGAGCAGGCTACCCTGCCCGCAAACATCAAGCAGCGCCGCGAGACAGAACTGCAGGAGATGTATCAGAAAATCCAGCAGAGCTATCAGGACAACCAGCAGGCACTCGCTAAGGAGCAGTCCGAGAAGATGAATGCCATCACCTCTAAGGTCATCGAGGCCATCAAGGCCGTAGGCCAGGCTGGCGGCTACGTCTACATTATGGACATCGCCGGCGGTGTTCCCTACATCAGCACTACCCTCTCCACCGACGTCACTGCCGACGTCAAGTCAAAGCTTGGTCTGAAGTAAATTTGTTTTTACTATCTCAATATTAAAATGCCTGAGGATTTTACCTCAGGCATTTTTGATTTTTGTAGTTTACTTACGGCGGGAGGCTTTGCGGTCAGCGGATTTCTTTCGGGCCATGACGAAGCCACCGCCTACGCCCTTCACTCGCTTGGAGATCTTGATGAGTGCGTTGTGCGTCTTGCTGTCAGACAGGGCACCGGCCCTTTGTAGCAGGGTCATCACACGTGCCACATCAACGACCATTTTCAGCGAGTCGCCCTCCAGACGGGTAGTCAGTTCGGCTATCTTGACATTGTCGATGCCCAGTATCAAATTGTCGCCATGAACCATCCAGACGCCCTGCTGCTTACGTCCGGCTGTCGAACGGCTGAAAGTACCGTTCTTGCGGAAGGTGATGCTGGTGTTTTCGGGTGTCACATTCGCCTTTTCCACATACGCCCTCAAGACTTTCTCGAGCTCGTCGTCAGCCAGCCAGCCGGCAGCTTTCGACAGCAGCTTGTTGTTGAGCGGCATCACAACAGGTTCCACGTAAGTCCACGTGCCTACCAACTTGGCAGCCTCGATGACTTTCTCTTCGAAGGCTCCCTTCACCGTGTTGACGGCATCCTTAACATTATCGGAATGCAGCCCTGCCTTTACGCTGTCTGTGATTTCTCCGACTTCCTGTGCCCCAGCGGTCATTCCGCCCACCAGCGCCATCATGATCAACAACATTTTCTTCATAGTTTCACCAATTTATGATTCAACAATTTTACGTTCGTTTCAAGTTAACGCTGCGAAATTACGAAAAAAAGTGCAAAACGCAAAAGAATAATGCGTATTTCTTTTGCACTTTGCTCACTTATTCGTAACTTTTCGCTTTGCGAGAAGTTACTCACGATCGAAAGAACAAAGAAAAACAAGTTTTCCTTTGGTTCTTTGCTCACTTATTCGTAACTTTGCAGACGAATGGAAGTGATTGATAGCTTTTTTGCGCAGGTGAGTCAATTCCTTTGGGGATGGCCGATGATTGTGCTGCTGTTGGGGACGCATGTGTTTCTGACCTTCCGACTGCGCATACCCCAGCGTAAATTGCTGACGGCCATACGGTTGTCGGTGAAGAAAGACCCCGACGCGAAGGGCGACGTGAGCCAGTTTGGCGCGTTGGCAACGGCACTGGCGGCAACTATCGGCACCGGAAATATCGTGGGTGTGGCGACGGCGGTGACGCTGGGTGGCCCCGGTGCGGTATTGTGGTGCTGGCTAACGGGAATCTTTGGCATTGCGACGAAATATGCGGAGGGCTTGCTGGCGGTGAAATACCGCGTGAAGGCGGCTGACGGCCACACGTATGGCGGTCCGATGTACGCCCTGGAGCGCGGCCTGAACATGAAATGGCTGGGCGTGCTCTTTGCCACCTTCACCGTCTTGGCGTCGTTTGGCATCGGTTCTACGGTGCAGGCCAATTCGATGGCGTTGCTGGCCAACGAGACATGGGGCATTCCTGACAGTGTCGTGGGTGCTGTGGCGTGCCTGTTGACGGCAACGGTCGTCATCGGCGGCGTGAAGGCCATTGCCCGTGTGTGTGGATTCCTGGTTCCGTTCATGGCCGTATTCTATGTCGTAGGCTGTATCATCATCCTCATCATCAACAGCAGCTATGTCTGGCCGGCCGTGAAGCTCATCGTAGCGTCGGCCTTCGAACCCGAAGCAGCCGGTGGCGGATTCGTGGGTACGACGGTGATGATGGCGATGCGCTATGGTATTGCCCGCGGACTCTTTTCCAATGAGAGCGGACTGGGTTCGGCACCGATCATCGCTGCTACTGCCAGGACGCGCAACCCTGTGCGTCAGGCGCTGGTGTCGAGCACCGGCACTTTCTGGGACACGGTGGTCATCTGCGCCATGACGGGACTGGTATTAGTGTCAAGCGTCCTCGCCTACCCTGACATTAGCAATGACGACGGCGCATCACTGACAAGGGTAGCTTTCACGAAGATTCCCTACATCGGCGGACCCCTGCTGAGCTTCGGCATCCTGACCTTCGCCTTCAGTACCATTCTGGGATGGTGCTACTATGGCGCGAGTGCGATGAACTATCTACAGGGCAAGAAGACCCAATATACCTACCGCATCCTCTACATCGCCGCCGTCTATGTGGGAAGCGTCGTCAATCTCAACATCATCTGGAACGTTGCCGACACGATGAACGCGCTGATGGCTATTCCGAACCTCGTGGCCCTGCTGCTATTGAGCAAGGTGGCCGCTGATGAGACGAAGAAATACTTGTGGAGCAACCGTCTGGATGCGGAGATGGAAGAAACAGAATAGTAAACATTTAACAACAATAAAATAACGAAACGTATGAAGAAAGTAATACTTATGGCTGTGATGGTCCTGATGGGGCTGAGCGGCTATGCGCAAACGGAGACTACTGGATTGAAGTTCGGATACCTGAGCATTGACTCGGTACTGCTGTCGATGCCGGAATACGCCGAGATGCAACAGAATATGGCCACGATGCGCCAGCAGTATGAGGCAGAGATGAAACGCGTGGAGGACGACTTCAACAAGAAGTACGAGGAATTTCTGGACGGTCAGAAGAATTTCCCCCAAACAATCTTGCAGAAGCGCCAGAGCGAGTTGCAGGAGATGCTGGACAAGAACATCGCGTTCAAGAAAGAGGGCCTGCAGATGTTGAAGGACACTGAAAAGACGCAGAAGGACGTGATATTGATGATGATAGATATGGCGATGAAGACCATCGGCATGCAGCGCGGATATGCCTTTATCCTGAATACCGACGCCAACGCCACTCCTTGGCTGAACCCTGCCTTGGGCGAGGACATTACACAGGCTATAAAAGATATGCTGAACGAATGAAAAAAGGACCCATCGGCGTTTTCGACAGCGGATACGGCGGACTGACTATCCTGCATAGCATACGACAGCTGTTGCCCCAATACGACTACCTGTATCTGGGCGACAATGCTCGTACGCCCTACGGCACGCGATCGTTCGACGTGGTGTATGAATTCACGCGCCAGGCCGTCGTTAGGATGTTTGAGGAGGGTTGCCAGCTGATTATCCTAGGCTGTAACACGGCGTCGGCCAAGGCCCTGCGCAGCATCCAGCAGAAGGACCTGCCGAAACTGGACCCCAGCCGTCGTGTACTGGGCGTGATACGTCCTACAGCAGAAATCATCGGTTCGCTGACGCATACACGCCACGTGGGTATCTTTGCCACCGAGGGAACCATCAAGAGCGAGTCGTACAATCTGGAAATTCACAAGCTGTTCCCTGACATCGAAGTGACGGGTGTGGCATGTCCGTTCTGGGTACCGCTGGTGGAATATAACGAGGCTGACTCGCCAGGCGCCGACTATTTCGTCAAGAAGCGCATCGACCAGCTGTTGCGCCAAGATCCTGACATCGACACCGTCATACTGGGTTGCACCCACTACCCGCTCCTGCTGCCCAAAATCCACAAATACATGCCTCGCGGCATTCGCATCATCGCTCAAGGCGAATACGTGGCCAACTCGCTGCAAGATTACCTTGAGCGCCATCCGGAGATAGAACAGCGCTGCACACGAAGCGGTAAGGTGCGATACATGACGACGGAGAATCCAGAGAAATTCAAGGAACAGGCCCAGCTGTTCCTGCACGAGCCTGTAGAGGCAGAGAAGATTACACTGGGATAAGCCACAGTCTGCAAACAACGCTGGGATAAGCCATTGCCCACGACAATAAAAAAAACAACCCACAAGTTCGCACTTGCGGGAAGTTTCCTAACTATCAATAACTAAAAACCTAATTCTATGAAAAAGTGCGTCTCACGACGTCGCGTTATCCTAAATTCAATCTTTCTTTTTTTTACCTTATTCGAACCAATCGCTATTGTCGAAACTTTTACCTAAAAACCAAAATCTTTTTCCTAAAACAACTAATTATCTCTTGAAGACGTTGCAAAGGTACGGACTATTTCGCAAACAACAATGGATTGCGAACGTTTTTTGGTAAAAAACACATTCTTCTTGATGCAAATCAACTGACTGTGTGCGGACACAATCGTTTTGTGTCCGAGCACACCGAAAAATCGGCCTTAGGATTCAGCGGCGGAAAGGGCCTTCTCTACGAGGTTTGTCAGCTCCACAAACTGAGCGATTGACAGCTGTTCTGGACGCAGCATGGCAAAGGGAGAATCAGCAATGAAAGGCATTTGCTGGTCGGAGAGCATCTGTTTCAGGCTGACGCGCAGCATCTTGCGACGCTGGTTGAACACCGTCTTCACGACACGCTTAAACAGCTGTTCGTCACAGCCCAGACTTTCGACATTGTTACGCGTCATGCGGATGACGGCACTCTTGACCTTGGGAGGCGGATTGAAGACGGTCTCATCCACCATGAACAGATATTCCACGTCGTACCACGCCTGGATGAGCACCGACAGGATGCCGTAAGCCTTCGTACCGGGCTGTGAGGCGATACGCAGGGCCACCTCGTGCTGAATCATGCCTGTACAGCAAGGAATGAGGTCGCGATTGTCAATCATCTTGAAGAATATCTGCGACGAGATGTCGTATGGATAGTTGCCAGTCAGCACAAACTGCCCTCCAGCAAACACCTCTCGGAGGTCCATACGCAGAAAGTCGCCCTCGATGATGGTGTCCTGCCCCTTGTCCTTAAACAGCGTCCCCTTCAGGTAGGCAACGCTCTCGCGGTCAATCTCCACCACCTTCAACTGTCGTGGCTTCGTCACCAGATACTGCGTCATCACGCCCATGCCTGGACCAACCTCCAATACGGGCAGATCTGCATACGGCTCGTCCACCGTATCGGCTATGCGCTTGGCAATGTTCAGGTCAACGAGGAAGTGCTGACCGAGATTTTTTTTAGGTCTTACTTGCTTCATGCCTGCAAAGTTACGAATAAATGAGGGAAAAGCCAAATATAATTTACATAAAAACGACGCAACCATTGCTGGTTACGTCGCTATTATGGATTTGAAGAAGGATTTACTATACCTTGATCTCAACCTCAACACCACTGGGGAGCTCGAGCTTCATCAGCGCGTCGACAGTCTTAGCGGTAGAGCTGTAGATGTCGATCAGACGCTTGTAGTCTGACAGCTGGAACTGCTCACGAGCCTTCTTGTTGACGAAGGTAGAGCGGTTAACGGTGTAGATACGCTTGTGGGTGGGAAGGGGGATAGGACCGCTGATGATGGCACCCGTAGCCTTTACGGCCTTCACAATCTTCTCTGCTGACTTGTCTACGAGTTTGTGGTCGTAGCTCTTCAGCTTGATACGAATTTTCTGACTCATTGTCTTTTCTTTTGTTTAAATTGTTAATATTGTTCTCCGCTAAAGAGTCATTTGCTCAGCGAAGAGTTTTATGGATGGGGCGGCAGAACCGCCCCACACACATTTTCTTTATACGAGGTCTGCACGGCCCTTAACCTCCTCGAGCACGGCCTTAGCCAGAGCTGACGACAGAGGAGCGTGGTGGCTGTACTCCATAGAACTGGTAGCACGACCAGAAGTGATGGTACGCAGAGCGGTAACATAACCGAACATCTCTGACAGGGGCACCTTAGCCTTGACGACACGAGCACCACTGCGAGCCTCTTCCATACCCTCAACCTGACCACGACGCTTGTTGAGGTCACCGATAACGTCACCCATGTTCTCCTCAGGAGTAACAACCTCGAGCTTCATGATGGGCTCCATCAGCACGGGCTTAGCCTGAGCGCAAACAGCCTTGTATGCCATCTGGGCAGCGATTTCGAATGACAGCTGGTCAGAGTCAACGGGGTGGAACGAACCATCGACTACGACAACCTTCAGCGAGTCAACGGGATAGCCACCGAGGATACCGTTCTTCATAGCGGCCTCGAAGCCCTTCTGGATAGAGGGGATGAACTCCTTGGGGATGTTACCACCCTTTACCTCGTTGACGAACTGCAGACCGCCGTTCTCCTTGATATCCCAATCGTCGTCCACAGGACCAACGTTTACGATGATGTCAGCGAACTTACCGCGACCACCAGACTGCTTCTTGTAAACCTCACGATAGTTCATGACGGTCTTCGTGATAGCCTCCTGGCTTACCCTGGTTACACTCAACCTTGAACTCACGCTTCAGACGGTCGATGATGATGTCGAGGTGGAGCTCACCCATACCGGAGATAATGGTCTGACCACTCTGCTCGTCGGTACGAACGGTGAATGTGGGGTCTTCCTCGGCGAGCTTAGCCAGACCGTTGTCAAGCTTGGCAACGTCAGCCTGAGACTTAGGCTCAACAGCGATAGAGATCACGGTGTCGGGGAAGGTCATAGACTCCAGCACGATGGGCTTCTCCTCGTCGCAGAGGGTATCACCAGTGCGGATATCTTTGAAACCTACACCTGCGCCGATATCACCAGCGTCGATAGACTCCATAGGAATTTCCTTATTGGAGTTCATCTGGAACAGACGGCTGATACGCTCCTTCTTGCCCGAACGGGGATTGTAAACGTAAGAACCGGCCTTCACGCTACCAGAATAGACGCGGAAGAATACCAGACGACCCATATAGGGATCGGTTGCAATCTTGAAGGCAAGAGCTGAAGTGGGCTCGTCCTCACTGGGCTTGCGACCCTCTTCCTCGTCGGTATTGGGGTTGGTACCCATCACCATCTCCACGTCAACGGGAGCAGGCAGGAAGGCACAAACATAATCGAGCAGGGGCTGAACACCCTTGTTCTTATATGAAGAGCCGAGCAGCATAGGTGTGCAAGCCATTGAGATACAACCCTTACGGATAGCAGCGATAATCTCTTCCTCAGTGATTGAGTCAGGATCGTCGAAATACTTCTCCATCAGAGCCTCATCGTACTCAGCAGCAGCCTCGAGCAGCTTGTTACGCCACTCGTCACACTCTGCCTGCAGGTCAGAGGGGATGTCCTCAACATCATACTCAGCACCCATGGTCTCGTCGTGCCACAGGATAGCCTTCAGCACCGATGGGCACTTGGATTACAACGGGGTTAGCACCGAGGATGTCCTTCATCTGCTGAACAGTCTCGAAGAAGTCAGCACCTGAACGGTCCATCTTGTTCACGTAACCGATACGTGGAACATTGTACTTGTCGGCCTGGCGCCATACAGTCTCAGACTGAGGCTGAACACCGTCGGCAGCAGAGTAAGTAGCAACGGCTCCGTCGAGCACACGCAGTGAACGCTCCACCTCAGCGGTGAAGTCCACGTGTCCCGGAGTGTCAATCAGGTTGATCTTGTACTCCTTACCGTTCCACTTCCAGTTACAGGTGGTAGCAGCTGACGTGATAGTAATACCACGCTCCTGCTCCTGGGCCATCCAGTCCATGGTAGCAGCACCATCGTGCACCTCACCAATCTTGTGAGTCTTACCTGTGTAGAACAGGATACGCTCAGAAGTGGTGGTCTTACCGGCATCGATGTGGGCCATGATACCAATATTGCGGGTCAAATGTAAATCGCGATTTGCCATTTCCTTTTATCCTTTAATCTTTTTTACCTATTTAATACCAATTAGAAACGGAAGTGAGCAAATGCACGGTTAGCCTCAGCCATGCGGTGCATATCCTCCTTACGCTTGAAGGCACCACCCTGGTTGTTAAATGCATCCATAATCTCAGCGGCCAGCTTGTCAGCCATTGACTTACCACTACGCTTGCGGGCAAACGCAATCATGTTCTTCATCGAGATGCTCTCCTTACGGTCAGGACGGATCTCAGTAGGAACCTGGAACGTAGCACCACCGATACGGCGGCTCTTCACCTCTACCTGAGGAGTAATGTTGTCGAGGGCCTGCTTCCATATCTCCAGAGCAGACTTCTCCTCGTTCTGCATCTTACCCTTGACGGTCTCGAGTGCATTGTAGAAAATCTCGTACGAAATGGACTTCTTACCATCGTACATCAGGTGGTTCACAAACTTCGACACTTTCTTGTCGTTGAAGACTGGATCGGGAAGGATCACACGCTTCTTTGGTTTTGCTTTTCTCATTTTGTTGTTTTGAATTTAAAATTTTTGCTTGGGGCTGTTTTTTCTTACGTCTTCAACGCTCACTCATGAGCATTTACTCAACCTGTCCGAGTCTGCTCATCTCCGAGCACTCAGGGAACTAAAAACTCAAAAACCCAATTTCTTTTGTTTACTTCTTAGCCTTGGGACGCTTTGCTCCGTACTTAGAACGACGCTGTGTGCGGCTTGAAACACCAGCAGTATCCAGCGTACCGCGGACGATGTGATAACGTACACCGGGGAGGTCCTTCACACGACCACCGCGAACCAGCACGATTGAGTGCTCCTGCAGGTTGTGACCCTCTCCGGGAATGTAACTGTTGACCTCCTTCTGGTTGGTCAAACGAACACGGGCTACCTTACGCATAGCCGAATTAGGCTTCTTGGGGGTCGTTGTGTACACGCGAACACAGACGCCACGACGCTGAGGACATGAGTCCAGCGCAGGCGACTTGCTCTTGTCAACGAGCACCTTTCTGCCTTTTCTTACCAATTGTGAAATTGTAGGCATAATTACTTTTAATTTTTAAATTTGTTTATATATTATTTTGTTCAATTTCAATCAGTTACACCTATTGTACCCTCACAAAAAGGCGTTTCGGGCTGCAAAGGTACTACTTTTTTTCCATTCCACCTAATATATATAGAAGAAAAAACGCTCATCTAATGATTTTTAACATTAAATAAGCGTTTTAAGAATTATTAACTTGCGAATTTCCTAAGAATAGCTCTTAACTCTTCATTCTTACCTCTAAATTGCATCAAGCTTCGCCCTGTCCGACACCGAACGGAGCAATGGTGCGCGACTCCTTGTTGGGTATCTTAATCGGGCCGAATTCGTGCTCGTAGCGCATGATGTTTTCCTGCAGTGCACCCAGCAAACGCTTGGCGTGTTCAGGAGCCAGAATCACGCGACTCTTCACCTGTGCCTTAGGCACTCCAGGCAGTACGCGTGCGAAGTCCACGATGAAGTCACTACTCGAGTGAGTGATGATGGCGAAGTTAGCATATTCGCCCTGCGCCACGTCCTGTGGCAACTCTATCTGCAGTTGTCCCTGCTTATTTCCATTTTCGTTCATATCTATATATATATTAATAAGGTGAAACGTCGTTAAATGCATGCAAAGGTAATCATAATTTGGCAATACTGCAAATAAAGCGGCCAAAACTTACTGTTTTCCACAGATATTCGCACTTTCTAACCAAAATTTAATTAATTAAGCCTTAAATTATATATCCGTAAGATTAATTAGGGTTCTGCAACCTGCGTTATTGCGACAAAAACCTTATCTTTGCGCCGTCAACGGATAAAACGATGGTAAAACTGCGCATACTATTTATCTCACTTTTCCTGTTGCTCATTGCCGCAATGGCAGGGGCACAGTTTCATGACGATGTAGGGACACAGGCTCTGCCCGACTCCATTAGAAACGACTACGAAGAGTGGTTGCGCAACGAACCACCGCGCCCGGCGCCTCACGACAGCACAGCTCTGCGCCCCCTACCCCCTCGCATAGACATGCCCGAACCCAGAGAACTGGGACCGAAAAAAGCGCCTGTCTCCGTCGTCATCATGACCCCCCAACTACGCACCGATATGCAGCTGGCTTATCAAAGTCACTGGTTGGAGGAGCAGCGCAAGGCACAGGTCGGCGGAGCCATGACTATCGGTGTGAATCCCCTCAGCCTGATAGCGTGGGCCGTCAAAAAGATCTTCCCCCGCAGAAAGTCCAAGAAGCAACGCCAACGCGAAAAACTCAAGCAAATCATAGACAACTATTAATCAGTCTAAAATAATGCGTAAAATATTTGGATATTGCCCATTAATTGACTAACTTTGCAGCGGAATGAAATAACAAACAACGACAATGAAGAAAGTAATTATTAGTTTGGTGCTGGCCATGATGTCAGTAGTTGGGTATGCCCAGAACGTCACGGGCAAGTGGATGACGGAAGGCGGTGACTCGCAAGTGGAGATTTACCAGGATGGTGACAAACTGTGTGGCAAGATTGTTTGGCTGAAGTCTGGCGACGGCAAGCTCGACAGCAAGAATCCGGACAAGAGCCTGCAGAGTCGCAAGCTTGTAGGCTGCAACATCCTCACCGGTCTGAAAAAAGGCAAGGAAAAGTGGGAAGGCGGTAAGATTTACAACCCAAAGAACGGTAAGACATACAAGTGTGCCATCTGGCTCGACGGCAACAACCTGAAGGTTCGCGGTTACTTAGGCGTGTTCTACGAGACCCAGACTTGGACAAGGAAATAAGCGTATGACAACTATGATGAAAGAGAAATATCGTCCGCTGATTTATATTGGAGGCGGCATTTTAGCAGTGTTGATATTCTTCGCCATGTGTTGCACAGTGGTTGACTCGGGCGAGGTGGGTATCCGTTTCCACAAGTGGTCGCTCAACGAGCAGGACTACGGTGGCGTGGAGGGCACGTGCAAGGGTTGGGTCTTTTATAACCCCATCACAACCAATGTGTTCACCTACCCCACGTTCACCCAGCGCAAGCAGTACGAGACGTTCTCGGTGAATGCGAAGGATGCCTCGCTCTTCGAGATGGATCCGACCATTGCCTATCGCATTAACCCCGACAAGGCCTGCGACATCTTTACGAAATATCGCGTGGGCGTGAAGGACTTGGAAGAGGGCTACATCCGCACCTGTATCTACGAGGCCTACCGCACCTGCGCCAACCAGTACACCTCGGACTCGCTGATGTCGAACCGCGCCAACTTCGAGCGCGACGTACGCAGTCGTCTGGAGAAGTCGCTGATGGCCGAAGGCTTCCTTGTTGAGGAGTTTACGTCGAAGATTACGCCACCGTCATCGTTGCTCTCGATGATTGACGCTAAGAACACCGCCATTCAGAGTGCCTTGAAAGCCGAGAACGAGGTGAAGGAGGCCGAGGCCAACGCCAAGATTGCCGTCGCTAAAGCCGAAGGTAACGCGAAGGCTATGAAGATCAAGGCCGATGCGGAAGCCTACTACAACCGCACCATCGCCGCGTCGCTGTCGCCCATGATTGTCCAGGAGGACATGATTGAGAAGTGGGACGGCAAGATGCCTCAGATCATGACTGGCAATGGCGGTATGATGATGGACATCTCGAAAATCATCGGAAGCAACAAATAGAAAAACATCGTTTGAAGCCGACAGGCTGATGATTGCTACACTTCAATCACTCCGCTTTGTGTTCGTCATGATGATATTCATGTCGCACTTTGCCTATCGCGGCATCAGTCCTTTTGATGCTGGAGGTGATTGCGGTGTAGCATTCTTTTTTCTGCTCAGTGGCTTTACGATGTCTATGGGCTATGGCCGCCGCATTGCTGACGGTAGTTTCCGCTTTGGCCACTATCTCAGGCGCAGGCTGTTGAAGGTCTATCCCCTGCATCTATTCTGTCTGCTATTGTTTTTAGTGCTGTTCAGGCCCCTGCTGGATGCCATACTGCCGCTCAATGCCTTGCTGCTACAGTCGTGGATACCCGATTCGGCATACTATTTCTCCTACAACGGCGTGTCTTGGTTCCTTTCCAGCCTGCTGTTCAGCTATCTGCTCTTCCCCATTGCCTATCGCAAGGGCAATCCCCTTGTGCTGGTAGTGTTATTACAGTTTTGTCTGGCGGTTTACATCATAGTACCATACAACAAAGTCAATGCCCTGCTCTATGTTTCGCCACTCATGCGATTCGTCGATTTCTTTCTCGGCATCATGCTATACAAGCTATACTGCATCAAGAAAGACGTGCCCATTCCCGGATGGGTAGAAGTTCTAATCGTTGTTCTCCTTGTGTTGGCATTGTGGGCGTACCCCTATACCGAGGAAAAACTGCGCAATGCACCACTCTACTGGTTGGTGTTACTGCCGCTGATCTTTGTTTTTACACGTCAGGAAGGTCCCATTTCCAAAATACTACAACATAGGGTGCTGCAATGGTTGGGCTCGCTGAGCATGCCCATCTTCCTGCTGCACCCTATAGTGTTCCGTTCTATGACTCACTTCTTTCCGTCCATGCCCATATTCCTCATGCTCCTAAGCTGTTTTGCGTTAGTCGTAGCGCTTAGTTGGGCTGTCAACCGTTGGTTTCCGGCCTAAAACAGAAAAGGCAGATTGCAAAGCTGATTAGAAGTTAGGCGGCATCTCGGAAAAGCCTTAATAAATTTGGTTTTTTGCTCGCTAAATTGTAACTTTGCAGCAGAATAGACAAACAACGACGATTATGGCAGACAAAATAAACTATGGCGTATTCCCAAATCCTCTGCCCGATGCGGAGGGGAAGACCACCTATCAGGTGCGTCATATACCTAATGGAACCATGAGCGAGAAAGGTTTTCTGGCTCACTTGAAGTATCACAACACTTACAACACCACCACGATGATGTCGTCGCTCTGCGTGTTGAGGGACGAAATCATCGAACAGCTACGCGAGAACAGGCGGTTCCGCATTGACGGTATTGGCACGTTCCAGATGAAAGTAGGTCTGATAACGTGGAGGTGCAGGGTGTCAGCTTCACGCCCGACCCCAGTTTCGTGAAAGCGCTGAAGGCCAAGATTTCCACCCAAAACAAATACGGTCGCGGGGCGGCTGGCAGGAACAAGCCATACACCCGCGAACAGATTGTCGAGTTCCTCGATAATCATTTGAAGGAGCATCATTCCATCACCCGCAAACAGATGCAGTATGCGCTGAACATTACGGAATATCGTGCCCAGAAATGGCTCGACGAACTGACGGCGGAGGAATTCTCAAAATACTACTGCAAAAAGCAGGGGACGACCTACGTATACTATCGTTACGGCTGGGAATAATAGCAGTAAAAACATAAAAAGGTAAAAAACGAAAAATTCTCCGCCACACATTCTAACTGCCTGACAGACAGCGGAATGATGGCGGAGGATTTTTTGCCTTGTTACGCTGCAAGAACCCAATAGCCGTCAGTATCGTGATGCCCCACGCGCCTCACGCCAAGTCGCGTCATGGAACGGCCGAAGGCATTGGCTGTCACCCCGGCCATCGTCTTCTGCGAGTGTTTTTCCAACTCCTGCATAATCTCAGGGCCACTCATAAACGCACCTTCACCCTCTCGTTCAGGAATACTGAAATAGCGAAGGAACAGCCGTTCCACGTCCGTCAGCACATAGTAGTCCTTGTTATGCTTCTCCATCTCAGCCTCATCATCCTTCGAAAACCAATGGGGCAGCTTTTCGTTTTCAATCTCATGCAACACCTGGGCATAGAGCTGGTCATGATCGATACTCTCCACATTGATGATGCCGTCAGGCTCTAAGATGAGAAAACGGCGCGAACCTGTGCGGTCTGTCAGCACATGCCGTTCGTTGGTGGTGCCCACAAACGAGGCGATACGCGGCAACTGATTAAAGTTCTTCTTATACGCTCCGATGAAACTGGGCTTCAGAGTCTGCATCATCGACTTCAGTTCGGGCATCTGTTTGCGGCCGATTTTCTCGAATTCATCGAGGCTCACGATGGCAAACTCCACCATCTTCCGATAGGCGTTGCCCTTGGCATTGATCTTGAAGTCGTCCGTGTAGTAGTCGGCAATCTCCGGCGGTAACATCGAGGTGAAGAGCGTGCTCTTGCCCAAACCCTGCTGCGGACTGATGAGCAACAGCATCACGGCATTGGCGTGCTGTTTATCGGCTCCAAGCCACTGCGTGACGACAGCCCGCAACCAGATGCGCACCATCCGCTGGCAATAGTCCGACGTGCTGATGCGATGGGCAAAGTCGGCGATATAGTCCGTCTTGCCGTCCCAGCGCCCGCGAACCTTATTAAGATAGGCCCTCACAGGATGGTAATCCACCGCCAACTCGCTCTCGATACGCTGCTTCACATAGCTGGAGAGCACGAAAATCTCGCCCTCATCCTGAATCCGGCAGTTGATGGAGTTCAGCTGGCGCTTGTCAATCAACTTCCAAACATTCTCAGAACCCTTCCGCCGATACTCATAGAGATCGCGCACGATGTTGTGACGGAACTCGAAGTTCTCTATCACGAACGTCGCCATGTCGTGGATAGGCCTCAGCATCTGCTGCTGCCGCTCCTCATAGCGGTCCTTCGCCTTCGTTGTTGCGGATTTGCCATCCGCAACCTGCGAATCAGCGGACTTGTATTCCACCTGTTTGGTAAAGAAATCAAATATCCTCATAGCTTTTATCATTTTTGTACTGCAAAATTAATACAAAAACTCCCTCTCTGCAAGAGATTTACCTGAAATCCACTACCCAAAAATTGCTGTTTTTTACTCCCGGCTCGTTGCCTTTTAGTCCGGAGTTAAGCACCAATTAAGTCCGTTCTGGTTAATCTGCCACTTAAGACCTAAGATACTGCCACTATAGTAGCAGAATCTTGCCACTTTAGTTCTAGTACTCTACCACTTAAGTGGCAGATTCATTAAGTACGGCCTCATCACGGCTTAGCTCCGACCTCATCGCCGTTTAGCAACTTCCTTATCACCGTTTAGCCCCTTCCTCACAAAAAAAACTCCATAGCCCAAAAATACTCCGCCGTCATCTTCCTGCAAATCAACGGTTTGACCCATCTGGCGGAGAAAGTACATATTTCTTCCTTCATTGCCAAATGTTATACGAAGAAAGTGTGAAAAACGTGATATTGTCCACCAAATATTATAATATTTATCTTGCGCATTCTGCTAATAATTATTCGAGAACAAATCACTTACCTCCACGATATACCCCTGCAAAGCAGATGGAGCCGAAATAGTCGCGGATGAAATAGATGAATGGACGATTGGCATAAAATTCTGCCCTACTAGTTTTCTCTTTAACGTCTTCGCTTAACTTTGCGAGAGATGTAATTGTAACAGCCTGAGCCAAAGTCCCTTTTTCATCAACTTCTATCTCAACATCTTGCATCATCTTGTTTATATAAAGTGGAACGTCGGACATCGAACTAAAATCTGCATTCACGGAAAACAACTCAGATAGACCAATACTAGACAACATTGAATTAAGATCAATTGAAGACTGGACTTGGAATTTGGGGAAACGGACCTTAATAATGTCGTACTTATCCAACCGCCTCGTACTCATCTCATATTGGTTCATATCTAAGTGTTGGATAAGACTGTCTACTGAAAGACTCTCATTGGGCAACAATACATCCATATAGAAACACCCTACAAATGGTATTCGAATATCATAAGGCATACGTAGCATCGCATATTGCTCGTTTCGCATATATCCAAAACATCTGTCATCTTCTGTCAGGTGCATCATCTTTATCATACTTACTTTGTCCTTTGCAACATAGAAGGTGTCAAGTTTTGTATACTTAAATTCCTTTGTCCATGATGCTTTAAACAATAAAGTATTAATGATAAGGTTATCGCTGATTCCGTTTATCTTGATGTCTTTTATCAATCCTTGATTTGAGTCTTTATTCCATTTGTTAACTATTCTTTGAGCATCATTCTGTTCAGCAAATGGCATGCAATCTGCGAAATAGTTATATTCAATAGAATTTACGAAGTCTTGATTAATATTCTGCCCATTATCATGATATAGGAAAAGGTTTGATGACTTCAAAAAGGCTGATTTGTAGCCAAACTCGTCTTCGACTACTTTTGCATGGCAAAGCATCATCTTGCGTCTCAACGCGTTGATATCGTCAAGACTGAACTGGCTTGTGCCCAGTTGCTGCTGCAACAGTTGTTTGGTCTGTCCGCCAGCACCATTGCTGATAAGTTCAAGCGAATATACTACGCCCAATGGAGATATTATAAAGTCCTTATCCTTATTATTTGCTGCCAACGATTGAAGTAATCTGAAGGAGAAATCATTTGTAGCACTGATGATGTCACGTTCCGAGTTGCTAATCTCATAACT
>CADCDY010000078.1 GCA_902800245.1 uncultured Prevotellaceae bacterium | reverse complement strand
AAAGACATCTGGATTGACATGACGCCTATGTCAGACGTGATGACGCTGCTTCTGTGCTTCTTTATGTTGACATCAACATTCTTGACGCCGGAACCAGTACAGGTCACTACGCCTAACTCGGTGTCTGAGGTCAAGATTCCCGAGCAGGATGTCCTCAGCATTCTGGTAACACCAGAGGGCAAGGTCTTCTTGGGAACCGAAAACAAGAACAACATGCAGGCAATGTTGGACGAGATGTTGAGCAAGCATAACGTGTCGCTCAACGCCAACCAGATCAAGCACTTCCGCGAGGATGCCATGGTCGGTGCCAGCATGTCGCAGCTTGCAGCATACCTCAGCCTTGACCAGGAGAAGATGGCTGAGGCAATCCAGAAGCTCGGCCTTCCGTTGGACAGCGTTGAATTCTCCGACGGTTCAAAGGGCAAGAGCGAATTCCAGGAGTGGGTCTCTGCGGCCCGCGGTGCTAATCCTGACATCAAGCTCGCCATCAAGTGCGACTCAAAGACTCCTTATTCTTCGATTAAGTTGTTGATGTCAGAGCTTCAGGACATGAACGAGAACCGTTTCCAGCTTATCACGAATCTCGATGTTAAACGTTTAAACGACTAGTAGTATTATGGCAAAAAAGAATCTATCCAAGCAGAAAAAGATGGATACCCGCGTGAACTTCACGCCAATGGTAGACATGATGATGCTGTTGATCACCTTCTTCATGCTTTGTACTACGCTGGCTAAGCCGCAGGCAATGCAGCTCACCATGCCGTCAAACGAAGACACAAAGCAGCTGAATGAAGAGCAGAAACAGGTTACGAAGGCTTCTCATACCATTACCCTTTACTTGGGTTCCGACGACAAGGTCTGGTATATTGCCGGTCTGCCCAACTACGACGATCCCTCGTGTGTCAAGCAGACGACCTATGGTAAGGACGGAATCGAGAAGGTGCTTTTGGAGCATACTACAGAGGAAGGTGTGAACCCCGTGGCTAAGATTAAGCTGGCCAAGAAGGAGTTGGACGCCAAGAAGAATGCTTACAATTCTAAGATGACCGACGAGCAGTACCAGGAGCAGCTGAAGAAGCTGAAGAAGGGTGAACTGCCCAATGGCGAGAAAGTTCCCGCCCTGACCGTCATCATCCGTCCTCTGAACACCGCAACGTATGCTAACATGGTTGCCGCTCTTGATGAGATGTTGATTAGCAATATTGATAAGTACGTCATTGACAATGTCGACAAGATGAGTGACGATGATAAGGCACTCATTGAGAAGGCAGGCGTCAAGTGATTAACCCTAAAAGTAGAATAGACTATGGCAAAAATAGATCTTATTGACAATGGCTGGGTTGACCTCGTGTTTGAGGGCAAAAACCAGGCTTATGGAGCTTATCAATTACGCAAGAATACTGGTATACGAAACTTGAAGGCTTTGGCCGTCATGTTCGCCGCATTCCTCATCATTGCCGGTATCGTATACGCAAAGGTCTCTATTGAAAACTACATCGCTTCTAAGAATGCAGGCATCGAGACTGATGTCGAGCTGCAGAGCTTGGCTGAAAAGCAGGAGATTAAGGAAGAAAAGAAGGACGAACCCGAGGTCGAAAAGATCGAGGTTGAGCGTGTCAAGAGCTCTGTGGCCTTCACCGTTCCTGAAATCAAGAAGGATGAAGAAGTAAAGGAAGATCAGGAGATGAAGTCTCAGGATGACCTCGCTGAAACCAACACCGCCATCGGTGCGTTCACTGTCGAGGGTAACGATGAGACCGCCGAAGTAAAGCACGTAGAAGAGAAGATTGCAGAACCCGAGCCTGTGAAGGAAGAGGAGACGAAGGTGTTCGACGTCGTTGAACAGATGCCTTCATTCCCCGGAGGTCCCAGCGCCCTGATGCAGTACCTCAACAGCAACATCAAGTACCCGGTAGTCGCCGAGGAGAATGGTGTGCAGGGACGTGTCGTATGTACCTTCGTCGTTGAGAAGGACGGTTCTATCACCGACGTCCGCGTCGTGAAGTCCGTCGACCCCTCACTCGATAAGGAGGCCATGCGCGTGGTGAAGGGTATGCCGAAGTGGATTCCCGGTAAGCAGAACGGTTCTGCCGTCCGTGTGAAGTACACCGTGCCTGTCACCTTCCGTCTTCAGTAATTGATTCGACATGAATAGAAACGTATTCAATAGTATTATTGGATTAACACTCTTATTAGGCTTGTTCTCCGCTTGTGGGAACAAGCCTAATCCTGAATTGGAGGAAGCCTACCAGAAAGCCGCGGAAGCCTTCGTGGCCGACGAGAGTTTCTTCCCCATCCTCGACGAGGAGCTCTTCTATTTCAACAGCCAGCGCCTCGACACTATCGGTGTCGAATACATGAACGAGCAGGATGCCGTCAAGCGGCTCATGAAGCTCGAGACGTGGCTGGCCTTTACCACGCGTAACTTCACACCGAAGGAAGAGCAGAACCTGCGCGACCGTAAGTATCTGCCCCGCGCAATACCCATTGCCTACGACGGTCTCGCCATCATCGTCAACAATGCCAACCCCGACACGTGCATCACCGTACGCGATTTTGCTCGCATACTTCGTGGCGAGGTCACCAAGTGGGGCGAAATCTATCCCCAGTCCACGCTGGGAACCATCGACGTCGTCTTCGACAATCCCCTGTCGAGCACCGTCCGTTGGTGTGTCGATTCCATCCTTGGCGGCAAGGAGTTCACCAATCCGAACATCGGAGCGATGAAGACCAGTGCTGCCGTCATCGACTATGTCGAAAGCCACAAGGGCTCGTTGGGCATCATCGGTTCCAACTGGCTCAACGACAAGCGCGACACCACCAATGTCACCTTCAACAAGAATATCACCGTGATGGGTGTCTCGAAGATGGACTCTGCCAAGAGTTACAATTCGTGGAAACCCTATCAGTATTACCTATATAATGGCAACTATCCGCTCGTCCGCACCATCTATGCGCTGTTGAACGACCCGCGTCCCGATGGCAATCCGACGGCCTTTGCCCATTTCTGTCAGTTGCCGCGCGGTCAGAAAGTCATTCTCCGTGCCGGTCTGCTGCCCCGTACTGCTAATATGAACGTCAGAGAGGTCATTGTGAACAGCGGCGTCAAATAAACCTTTCGAACCGCTGAACGTCATATAGTCAGATTTGAGAGAGAAGTAAGAATATTGTGTAATTTTAAAGTAATAAGAATTATGAAACAGATGAAATATGTATTGATGGGAGTGCTGATGTTAGGATTCGGCACTTCAGTGATGGCTCAGGACGGCTCAAAGGCCGACGTTAATGCCGTAAAGCAGATTATCAGTAACAAACCTGCCGATCTGGACAAGCAGATGAAGCCCTTCTACAAGGCTAACAAGAAGAACGCTGCCAACCTCGTTGCTTTCGCACGCGCCTTCTTCGAGGTTAAGGACACTGCCAACGCCAAGACCTATGCTCACTATGCATTGGAGGCCAGTAAGAACAAGTGCGCCCCTGCCTACATCCTGTTGGGCGACATCGAGGCCCTCAGCGACGACGGTGGTGCAGCAGCAGCCCAGTACGACCAGGCTATCTATGCCGACCCCAAGCTCGTCGAGGCTTACTACAAGTATGCTTTGGTATATCGTAAGATTGACCCCCGCGGTGCTGCCGCCAAGCTCGACCAGCTGAAGGCTGAGCGTCCCGACGTCAGCGTCGACGCCATCAAGGGCCATATCTACATGATTGCCGGCGACCGTAAGGCCGCTTATGATTGCTACAAGCTCGTGCCTGTCGACAAGATTGACCCCAGCTATCTCAACGAGTTCGCTCGCGCCAGCTATTTCGGCGGTCACTTCGAGGACGCCCTCAAGGCTTGCGAGGAAGGTCTGAAGCACAATCCCGGCAACCCCACCTTCACCCGTCTGGCTATGTTCAGCAACTACGAGCTGAAGAACTACGACGCCGCCAAGAACTACCTCAACAAGTATTTCAACGAAATCAAGGATGTCGAGTTCTCTGAGTACGACCACTACTATGCAGCCCTCATCCACGAGGCCCTCGAGGACAAGGAAAATGCCAAGGCCTCTTACCACAAGGCTCTCGAGCTCGTCAGCGACTCTTCTATGATCAAGCGCTGGGACATCCTCAAGACCCTCGCCAATTCTCACAAGAAGGACGGCGACCTCGACAATGCCATCAAGTACTATCAGGAGTTCCTGGCTTGCAAGCCCGAGGTGAAGGTTGACGACTATGAGACACTCGCCGACATCTACAGCTCATTCGCAAAGGAAGAGGCTGATGAAGCTGCCAAGAACGCTCTGCTCGTCAAGGCTGCCGACGTCTATGCCCTCATCGGCGAGAAGTATCCCGTCCAGCAGGCTTATGCCAACTACAAGCGTGCCGAGCTCATCAACAAGACCGACAAGGACATGGCAAAGCGTCTTGCTAAGCCTTACTACCAGCAGGTAGTCACCCTGCTCTCCGGCAAGGCCGACCGCTCAAAGAGCGAGAACACCATGCTGAAGTACAGCCTCCACTACCTCATGTTCGGTTCTTACCTCGACAAGAACATCCCCGGTGCTAAGGAATATGCCACTCAGATCCTCGCCATCGACCCCGAGTACAAAGCTGCTCAGGACATCATGGGTCTGAAGTAAGACAAAAAAGAAAAATTAATACACGAAAGCCCGCATTTCTGCGGGCTTTTCTTGTTAGGTGGCATGACCCTGTGGAGTGGAAAAACAAGGGATAAAACGCCCAAATGACGAATGAAATTTTACAATCGACGGACAAATGCGGTATTTGTCCGTTGATTGCAGAATTTGTCCGTTGAATCTTGCGTTTTTTTCTTGCTGTTCCAATAATTATCCCTATCTTTGCGGCATACAAACACAAAACAACGAAATATTATGAAAAGACAATTATTAATGATGATATTCCTGCTGGCCGTTCCCATGGCGTTGTTGGCAGACGATGACCCGGAAAGTGCTGGGGTGTTGGTTCCCAACGGCTCGGTGAGTGGAAGCATGAACTTTGAGCACCACATCGATTGGTATAAGTTCGAATTGCCTGAGGAAGGCAGCATCAAGCTGACGGCAACTCCCTCCGGGGGACTCGACTTGTATGACGTCACGGTGTTTGTCAAACCTGAAGGATCTTTCTACACCAGGGCTTCTGTTAATTGCGCCGAGCGTCAGGTACTCGTTCTCTCCGAGGACGCCTATAAGGCTGGCACCTATTGGGTCAGAGTGCAGCGCCGCTACAGCATTTGGGATGAAAAAATTGGCGGTGCAGGCTCTTACACGCTCCATCTGGACTTTACGCCTAACCCCTATCCCAACGATGCCGAACCCAACGACACATGGGACCAGGCTACGCGTAAACTCGCCCCGGGCGAGACCGTCTATGGCCACATCGGATATTTCTACTCCGGGAATGGTGATAAAGACAAGGAGGACTGGTACATGATAGAAGTCCCCTCTGACGGAAAGGTCACGCTGAAGGCTACGCCCCTCGGCACCACGTTTATCGCCAGGCTCGAACTCTGGCAGAAGTACTCCCCCGATAACGAAACTGACATACGCCAACGCATGGTGGCCAGCGCAGATTCCCTAGTGACGATTGAAGGCTTCCGTCTCGACTGTAAGCCCGGCACTTACTGGGTTCATCTCTACATGAACTACAGCATTTGGACCTATACAGGTTGTGGCGCTTATACGTTTACGTACAATTTCACGCCCGACCCGTTGGAGAACGACGCCGAGCCCAACGACACGTGGGATCAAGCCACGCGCACTGTAGCCATTGGCGAGACCGTCACGGGACATCTGGGATACTTCTTATGGGAAAGCGAGAAAGCCGACAACGAAGATTGGTATATGATTCAAGTACCCGAGGAGGGTGTCGTCGAGCTAACGACCGACCAGAACGGAACGATGTTTATCAGCGAGATTTCGCTATGGACTCCCGACCCGGAGTCTGAGGAAAAGGCGAATCAGCGCAACCACGCTGGTTCCGGCGAGGCACAACCCTTTACACTCAAGGTCCTCAGTTGCAAGGCAGGAACGTACTACGTCCGCGTGGTGAAGTATTACAATATGTGGGTGCTCAACACCTGTGGCAGCTATACCCTGAACTACAAGTTTACGCCCAACGCTATGGCCAATGACCCCGAACCGAATAACAGCACGGAGGAGGCTGTACCGCTCAGCGACGGCCAGACGGTGACAGGTCGATTAGGTTATTTCTACTATGCTTATGGTCCCGATATGGATCAGGAAGATTGGTATAAGATTACTGTCACTGAACCCAAGAACCTCGTTTTCCGGGCATCGCTCGAAAATGATACTCCGTTGAATGCGACATTCAAACTCGTTGATGCCGAAGGCAGGTGGTTGGTAAACTATCCGCCTGTGATGAACAAGGAAAACATCAGTGCGACGCTTGAATACGAGGCCAAGGAAGCTGGAACATATTACTTATGTGTCGCGCGCGTTGTCAATATATGGACCGATATGGGGCAGGGGGGGTACACGTTGTCCTACAACGTCAGCACCGATGTGCCGTCTGTCAGACTGGATGCTACGCAAAGCCGGTCTATTCTGCGCACTGACGGTACTTACGTAACCAGCGGACAGGGTGCGCTTCCTACGTTGCCGGCCGGTATCTACATCATCCGCCAGGGTGGCACATCGCACAAGATGATTTTGAAATGATTTATTGCTGCCACAGGCAGTAAATACGAAAACAATTCGAGCCCACCTTCACAATGGGCTCGATTTTTTTTTCAACTCATCAAGGATGTTGTCGGTTGCTCATGTGATTGTTATATTTTTACTTCTTCAAATTTTATTGCAAAATAGCTTAAGCCTTCACTTTCGTATTTAAACTATTGTATATCATATAATAAGATAGTGAAGGCTTGCTCTTTAAGCCTTCACTAAGGTTTCACTTTTATGCCCGATTACCAGTTGATAAGCAGTAAAATGGCGCATAGAAAGGCATAAATATCTTATTTACATGTAGTTCCGTAATAGCTATCATTAAGAGAACTGGCAGTTTTCCTATAGGAAACTAATAGTTTCCAATGGTGAAACTGACAGTTCCCTACGTGGAAACTGCGGGATACTCGGTGGCTCTTGAAGTTTCAGCCAGGACTAAAAACGGGTTTTAGTGCTGGAAAGTGAAGGCAAGGTGAAGGCTTATAAAGTAAGCCTTCACTATCTAACTATTTGTAATGCAATATGTTAGCATAATAAGTGAAGGCTTACCATATTTTCTAACATATTTCTTAGTGAAAAATTTGCGTATGTCATTTTTATTTTGTAACTTTGCAACTAATTAAGAAAACAGCTTTAAATGAATGTTATGTCAACAAGGATTACTATCATCAAGTACTACAGGAACAAGGAAACCCTGCGACTGTTGGAGGCGCAGGAGGTAGCCGATATGATACGTGAGGGCGAGTATGCGGAACAGGTCAGCGACTTTCGCAGCAACGCACCGCTGATGGTCTATGCCAGTCGCAGTGCCGACGGTACGCTGGAGGGTTATGCAGACTGGCCCAGGGAACTGCCCCGCATCTGTTTCGCTTTGGAACAGGAGCATCGCAAGGGCGAACGCGTCGTCAGGGGCTATACGGGACTGGTGTTGTTGGAGGTGAACAACCTGACGGGCAGTGACGAGGCTGAGGCCGTGCGTCGCGGAGCTGCCGAGATGCCCCAGACGCTGATGGCCTTTGTGGGTGCTGACGGGTTGTCGGTGAAGATTGTCTGCCGGGGGGAATTGTTAGGAGTAAGAGGTAAGGAGCAAGAGGTAAGAGATTACTCTGCTGCAGACATTTCTCTCACCTCTCACCTCTCTCCACTTACCTCAGAACAAATCCCACTTTTCCACGAGAACCTCTACGAGCGGGCCCGTCTGATCTATAACGGTCAGCTGGGCGTTACCATCGAGAAGTTGGAACCCACGACGAGTCGTATCTGCTATATGAGTCACGACCCGGGACTGGTGTACAATCCGATGGCAACACCCATCTATGCCAAAGCCGAGAAGGCTACCGACGCCTTGTCGCGCCAGCAGTCGACGCTGGAACTGACGGAGGGACCGCTGGGCATCGACCGTTATAAGAGTCTGCACACCACCTTTGAGTTCAACCTGTCGAAGGCCTACGACGACGCTGAGGGAATCGTTGATGATGAGGAACGCCGTCACGCCATCCTCTCACGACTGGCGCACTACTGTCTGGAAACTGGTCTCGCCATGGGTCCCGCCATGCGTCAGGCCCTGATGAAATCACTGTTCTGGGACGAGCCGGAACTGGTGAAGAAGGTGTTTGAGAATGCCTACCGCGAGGACCAGGTGAAGAAATACATGGAGCGCAAGGGTATGAAACGCATGGGGACCATCCCTGCCGAGACATTGTTGACGATGAAGATCAACATCTTCCTCAATGCCAACTACGAGCTGCGCAAAAACGTGATGCGAGGCGTGGCGGAATATCGCATGAGGACGGGTATCGGATTCTCGTTCCAGGACCTCACGGAGGAGGCTCGCAACAGCATCACCATGAGGGCCATGGAACAGGGCATCCGTTGTTGGGACAAGGATATCCGGCGATACGTAAACTCCGACGACATCCAGCGTTACGACCCCGTGAATGACTATCTGGAACACCTGCCCCAGTGGGATAAGAAGGACCGCGTGACAGAACTCGCAAAACGCGTGCCGACGGAATGGGAGGAATGGACGGAACTGTTCCATATCTGGATGCGCTCGATGGTGGCTATGTGGTTGGGCAAGGGCCAGTTGACGGGTAACGCGCTCGTACCTTTATTAATAGGTCGTCAGGGTTGCGGCAAGTCGTCGTTCTGCCATATCCTCCTGCCCCGTGAACTGCAGGATTATTACAACGACCGCATCAATTTCAAGAACGAGCAGGACCTGAATCTCGGCCTGTCGTCGTTTGGGCTCATCAACCTCGACGAGTTCGACCGTGTGACCCAGCGTCAGCAAATTGTGCTGAAATACCTCGTATCGACAGCCGACCTGAAATACCGCCCGCCATACGGCAAGGCATATACGTCGAACCGCCGTTATGCCTCGTTCATCGGTACTACCAACGAACAGACGCCATTGACGGACCCCAGCGGTTCAAGGCGTTTCGTCTGTGTCAGCATCAATGGCGACATCGATTTCGAGAGCCCCGTGCAACACGCCCAGCTCTATGCCCAGCTGATGTACGAAATACGTCATGGGGAGCGCTATTGGTTGACGAAGGACGAGGAGCGGGCACTGATGGAACATAACCTGCAGTACCAGCGTCTGAACGGTCTGGGTGAGATGCTGATGGGTATCATCCAGAAGCCGCGTGCGGACGAGGAAGGCCGTTGGATGGACCTGAAAGAACTCTCAGCCCTGCTGAAAGCCCACTTTAAAGGCTATAAGGAAGATGCGTCGAGTTTCCAGAAGATAGGCAGTTACCTGAATCGCCCGGAATACAAATTTCAAAACAAACATACCAATGGCGGTAATTCGTATTGGGTAAAACTACGTGTGGAATATGAAGGAAAACAGTAATTTCGATGTGACTCCCGAACAGCAGGAGCTGGCCTTCCGGAAGAAGGTCGGCCACTATATTATATGTTTTCAGGACCAGTGCCCGTTGCACGAACAGTGTCTGCACTGGCTGGTGGGACAGTATGCCGATCCGATGCCATTCGTACTGAAGGCCATCAATCCGCGTAACCCTTCACTGGTCGGTGAACATTGCGAGATGTTTCGCAAAAACCGGCGTGTCGTGATGAAGCGCGGCTTGACACGCCTCTATCACGAGATGCCGGGCTATATGGAACACCGCATCCGCGGGCTCCTCATCCTGATGTGGGGGCGCAAGAAGTATTTCGAGATTCGTCGCGGCGACCGACTCATCTCTCCCGAAATGCAGGAAGACGTCGTTGACGCCTGTCGCCATCATGGCTGGCAAGGCCCCATCGTCTATGACGGTGAGGAAGTGGACTGGGACTGGTAACCAGTTTTCAGAAGCTTAGGCAATTACTTCTTCTCCATCGCCGAAAATTTTCGGCCGTTGCCGAAGTCGTCGATGAAGGATTCTACGATGGGATACTGGCTCTTGGGCAGTTGGCAGTGGCCATTTCTTGGGCGTGTGTTAAATTCCTGTTAAAAGTTGTTTTTTTTATTGTAATATGCTGATATTATTGTAAATTTGCACTCACACGATGAATCGTGAGACATAAATTCATAAATTAGCACTTACCAGAAGTCTTATAGGAAAGAAGATGAAAAAATACGTAAAACCCCAAATGGAAATCTATGTCGTAGCAAGCTGTTTGCTTCAAGGTAGTTCTGCTGATATAAAGACAAATCCCACTGAGGAGGGAAATGGCGAAGTGCTATAATGAAGTCTCGGCACAGAAAAAAAGTAATACTAACATAGAACGAACATAATATGGGCTTTAATTTCAAATCCCTGTCGTTGCTCTTTCTGATGATGCTGGCGACGACAAGTGTCGATGCACAGAGCTTCGACTTGTACTTCTCGAACAATGTTACCGATGTTGAGAACTTGAACGATGA
>CADCDY010000077.1 GCA_902800245.1 uncultured Prevotellaceae bacterium | reverse complement strand
GTCGCGGAAGTAACCCACGGGCAGGTTGTTCATGATGAGCGTCACCTGCTGGGGCAAAGCCTGAATCTTGTTGCACTTGGCACGAATGAGTTCGAAGACATCGGGATTCTTCTTGTGCGGCATGATGCTCGAACCCGTAGTACACTCCTTGGGCAGACGGACGAACGAGAAGTTCTGCGAGTTGAACAGGCAGGCGTCGAAGGCCATTTTTGCCAATGTGCCGGCAATGGTCGCGAGGGCAAAACCGACGTTGCGCTCCATTTTTCCACGTCCCATCTGGGCATAGACGACATTATAGTCCATCGAGTCGAATCCCAGCAAGTCCGTTGTCATCTGACGCTTCAAGGGGAACGAAGAACCATAACCAGCAGCAGAGCCCAAGGGGTTGCGGTTGGTCATCTTGTAGGCGGCCTGCAGGAACAGCATATCGTCTGTCAGCGACTCCGCATAGGCACCAAACCACAGGCCAAACGATGAGGGCATAGCCACCTGCAGATGCGTATAGCCAGGCATCAAAACGCGCTTGTACTGCTCGCTCTTCTGGATGAGTTCGTCGAACAGCACTTTGACGCCATCAGCCACCTCCATCAGTTCGTGACGGGTAAACAGCTTCAGGTCTACCAGTACCTGGTCGTTACGACTGCGGCCTGAATGGATTTTCTTGCCCATATCGCCCAGTTTGCGCGTAAGCATCAGTTCCACCTGTGAATGCACGTCCTCGACGCCATCCTCAATCTGGAACTCGCCGCGTTCGCAAATCTGATAGATGTTCTTCAGCTCGGCCAACAGCAGGGGCAGTTCGTCCTTGCCAATGAGTCCGATGGATTCCAACATGGTGATATGGGCCATAGAGCCCAACACGTCGTACTTGGCCAGATAGAGGTCCATCTCGCGGTCACGACCAACGGTGAAGCGTTCAATCTCGGCATTCACCTCGAAGTTCTTTTCCCAAAGCTTGTTCATAATAAAGTGAAGAGTGAAGAGTGAAGAGTGAAGAATTTGCTACCGCTATTCATACGCCCATCATTTCACTCTCTTATTTTAACTGATTGTTCTTTTTTATTGTTTTTATTGATGAAACTAACAAAGCTATAATCTCATTACAGTCAGATGCCATACTTTCAAACCCTTTCTCGTCTAAGATATTGGTGTCATGAAGAAGATTTAACCAATTCATGGTTTCATTGGCCTCCTTAAGTGCAATATGAAGTTTTGAAGAGAAATCTGCCGGGCTTTGCGCGAACTCCGACTCATGAACGTTTGCTGATATAGAAGTACCAGAACGCAACACTTGCTTATAGATAGTCTGCAATTTCCAATCATTATCTGTAAAATGAAGAAACATGTTTACTATCCTTATTGCAAAAGCATAGCTCTTCTGGTGGAGCGGACCACCCTCTCTTCTAAAATTAATCATGGCTGGCGGTAGCAAATTCTTCACTCTTCATTCTTCACTCTTCACTCAAAAGGAATTTGTGACAGGGCGTCGGCAATTTTCTCCACACCATCCTGCAAGGGACCAGCAACCATGCCTTTCAGCATAAAGGGGATGTCGGCCTTGACGGTGACCTTCATCTTGCTTGTCTCAGCGGTGACAGGCAGCACCTGAATCCAAAGGTTAAAGGGCAGGGGCGACTGCTCTGCCTCGAACTTGACACATTTGTTTTCCTCGCGCTCAATGATGCGCAGTTTGATGACACCCACGGGGTCGACACTCACCTGTACTGAGTCGTTGTCGAACTGGAAGTCCTTGAGTTTGTCCTCAGGAACACGGTCGCGAACACGCTCTAAATTGGTCAGATCACTGATATTCCTATAAACAGCCTCAACGGGATAGTTGATTTGCTTGATGCTACTTTCGAATTTGCTCATATTCTTTTTATTAAATTCCCCAAACGCTGGGATCCTTACGCCATTCTTTTAACACTTCAATCTCCTCAGGCTTGATATAGCCAGTCTCAGCGGCCTGCTCCAATACGGCATTATAGTCACTCAAGGTGATGAGCTTGACACCTGCCTCACGGAAAGCCTCTTCTGCCACAGGGAAACCGTAGGTGAACGAAGCCACCATACCAATGACCTCTACACCGTATTCGCGGAGGGCAGCAACAGCCTTCAGCGAAGAGCCGCCAGTAGAAATCAGGTCCTCAACGACGATGACCTTAGCGCCCTTCTTCAGTTCGCCTTCCACCTGATTGCCCATGCCATGATCCTTTGGCTTCGGACGCACGTAAGCGTAGGGCAATCCCAGTTCGTCAGCTACGAGCGCACCCTGGGCAATGGCACCTGTTGCCACGCCAGCCACAGCCTCAGCCTCAGGGAAATTCTCCTGAATGGCATGACATAGTTCGAGTTTAACAAACGAACGGACATCAGCAAAACCCAGTGTCTTGCGATTATCCGTATAGATGGGTGACTTCCAGCCCGAAGCCCAGGTAAAGGGCTCGTTAGGCTGCAACTTGATGGCCTTGATATCCATCAGTTTTTGGGCAAACCGTTTCTTGATTTCCATATATTTATTGTTATTTTATCTTCATCAATAGAATTCCCACAATAATCCAAATGATTTCACGCACACGACAGATGATGCTGACAAAGATGCCTAAGGCTGCAGAGAGTCCCAGGGCTGCAATGGACAGTACGAAACCACCCTCCTGGACACCCAACTGCATCGGGAGGAATCCGATGAGGTTGGCAAAGAGTGTGGTGAACGATACTATCAGGATGGAGTGCATATAGGTCAGCGTCAGCCCCCCCCAGCCTCCTCCGCAGTCGATGCCAAAGAGCAGGAGCATGAACATCACCTCTGAACTTTGTAGCACACGCGACAGGAATTCCAACACCAGACTGGTGTAAAACGCCCTGCGGTCCTGTCCGTAGAGTGCCGATATCTGGGCGTCAATGTTACGCAGCGACTCTGCGTGTCTGCCACGAAAGCGACGGCTCCACCCCCTCAGTCCTGGAATCTTACCGACAATCCCCAGCGTGTAAACCACCAGTCCGTGACGATAGCCTCTGGAGAAGATGTAGAATGCCACGAGGCAGAATACGACAATGATACCCAATACAATGGCAATGGCTGTGGTGATGGGCATATCGCCAATGAGCACCAATGCCAGATAGAGGAATATGGAGACGAACCAGAACCAGAAATGGGCAAAGAAGTGCATCATCGCATAGAGGATGACTGACGATGTGGCGTGCTGGTTGTCGATATCCTTCGAGAGTTCCATGATGCGGTAGGGTTCTCCACCTAATCCGCCAACAGGTGTCGCATAGTTAAGGGCATAGCCTGTGATGGTCAGTCTGTAGATGCGCCAGAATCTAACGGGCGACTTACCCCCCAGATTGCCTTTGATGATAGCCTGCCAAGCCAATGCGTTGAGGCCATAGACGAAGAACCAGACACCCACGATGGGTATCAACCAGTAACCTGCGTGGTAGAGATGCTCCCACAGTTCGACGAAGCTGACATCAAAGGTCAGCAACATCACCACGACAGCAGCAATGCCAAGAAAGAAGAACAGGTTGTTCAGTCGTTGCTTCGTCCACTTCATCCTTTATTCAAATTGTGTCGGCAATCTTCTTGCAGAAAGCTTCGTGACGACGATTGATGTAGAGGTAAAGCAGTCCCATGCCAACAATTTCCCATACGAAATTCATGACAGGAATATCGAGCAGACAGAACACAAACAGCCAGAAAGAGCGGAAATTGAACGTCAGCAGTCCGTTCCAGAAAATAACAGGCAGCGACTGGTCGTGGAATTCCTTGCGGATACTCTCTGGGATGTTTTCAGAAGCACCAAACTTCTCACGCAGTTTCTGCATCAGGCGTTGGAACTGAGGAGTCACCTTCTCCTGCTTCTTCGTATAGTCGATGTACGACTTCTGGAAGTAGCGCTCAGCCCAACTGTGGGTCTCAGGCGTCATCTGGTCGTAGATTTCCTGCTGACGCTTGGAGTTGTCGAGTTCAGCACCTTTCTCGCCTTTCAAGAAGAAGAGGTGTACCTGAATGTAATAGTCTGCCAGACGCTGCTGACCAGCCAGTCCCATAACACCTGAGATGACTCCCAGGATGTAGGCGATGACGGTGGCGATGATGACATTCTGTTGTGTATCCTCAATGCCCAGCAGCGAGAACTCAATGTCGTGATGCAGGCAGAAACGGTAAACCAGTAAGTGGTAGATGGGAATGAACCACGCGAAACCTGCCACACCGTCGAGAATGCGTCCCAAGCGGCTTTTCTTGCCTGACAGTCGCGCCAGCTGTCCATCCGTACAATCCAAAATATCGGCAATCATCAGCAGTACAATGGCGATGATGTTCATCGACAATCCCCACCAACCGCTATAATACAAACTGCCGCAACCAAAGAAAATAGCACTGGCTGCACCGACAATCATCGACCAGATGGTAACGGTGTTCGGATGGATGTCGAATTTATTGAAAAAGACAGCCAGATAATAACAGAAAGGACGGATGACATGGAGGTCAAGCCAGTCTTCCGTCTCTGCTGATTTTAGTGTTGCTTTAAAATTCTCGTTCATACTTCATTCTATTCAGTATGACTTTTGTCGCGATTCGGCAAAGCTCATGTTAACATAGCTTTGCCCTCACTGCTCCAAAAGTTCATTTCTTTACCTCTTCAAACACGCGCTTGATGGTATCACAAACAAACTGTGTCTGCTCTTTGCGGCCCAACGTGATGCGCAGGCAGTCCTCCAGTCCCTTGTCACCCATGAACTTGATCTTGTAGTCCTGCACCTTCAGGGCTTCCATCAGCGCCTCCTTGATGGCAACAGGATACTTGATAAGGATGAAGTTGGCCACAGACTTATATACCTTGAAGCCAGGCAAGTCGCCCAGCACTTTCTTGTATAGCTGGCGACCCCATTCCATATCGTCGGCCACGTGGCGATAGTGCTCGTTGCTATCGAGCGCAGCCAAAGCCACAGCCTCTGAGAAGCGGTTGTAGCCCAGGTATTTGTTTACGTAGCTCAGGAACTGGTCGTGGCCCTTGCCGATGAAACCAAATCCACAGCGCAGACCAGGCAGTCCGTAGAACTTCGACAGGGTACGCGAGATAATCAGGTTGTTGTATTTGTTCACCAGCGGAGCAATATAGGCTGTGTCCATCGAGATGAAGCTGGCGTATGCCTCGTCGATGAGTACCATCGTGTCGGCAGGGATGTTCTCCATAATACGACCCACCTCATCGGGTGTCAGACCGTTACCTGTCGGGTTATTGGGCGATGCTAACAGCAACATACGGGGATGCAGGCGGTTGGTGTATTCAATGACCTCGTCAACGTCATAGGCGAAGGTGTCTTCCTGCTCGTGCAGGGGGTACATCTCGAATACGCCGTCGCACTCAGAGGCTACACGGTTGTAGTACCACCACGAGAACTCAGGAATGAGAATTTTCTTATTGTCACCCTTGGTCAAGAAATAGTGGATGGAATTCTTCAGCATGTCCTCGCCACCATAGGTCAGCAGAACCTGCTCTTCGGGAACTCCGTAAATTTCGCTCACGCGAACGCTGATAACACTCTTCTTACCCTGATCGTAAATTCGGGTATAAAAACAAAGATCCTTTGCGTCAAAATTCTTCACTGCGTCAAGCACTTTCTGGCTTGGCTCGAAATTAAATTCGTTCCTATCAAGATAGTTCATTGTATTCTTTTTTATTTCTTACAGTCTGCAAAGGTACGAATAAGTGAGCAAAGAACCAAAGTTTTTAAGATTATTTTTAATCCCTGCATGACAGCCGCCGCTTATCAAAGGTTCTAAATCTTGTTATTTTTCAGCAAAACATTTGCTCATTTGGATAAAATGTATTACTTTTGCAAGCTAAAAGAGCGAAAACTTAACAAAATGATATAAAAATGGCAAAAAAACTGTTATTAGGCGACGAAGCGATTGCATTAGGTGCCATACATGCCGGACTGAGTGGCGTGTATGCCTATCCTGGCACTCCGTCGACGGAGATTACTGAGTTTATTCAAGGCAATGCGATAGCCCGTGAGCGCGGACTGCACAGCCGTTGGAGTACCAACGAAAAGACAGCCATGGAGGCTGCACTGGGTATGTCGTTTATGGGAAAGCGTGCCTTGGTATGTATGAAACACGTAGGACTGAACGTCTGTGCCGACCCATTTGTCAACAGCGGTATGACGGGTGTGAATGGTGGTGTTGTCGTGCTGGTGGCTGACGACCCCTCGATGCACTCTTCGCAGGACGAGCAGGACAGCCGTTTCTACGGTAAGTTTGCATTGATTCCCACTTTCGAACCTTCTAATCAGCAGGAGGCTTACGATATGATGGAGGTGGCCTATGCCTATAGTGAGCGTATCAAACTCCCTGTTCTGATGCGTGTCACCACTCGTATGGCCCACAGCCGTGCTGTCGTAGAGGTAAAGGACGAGCCCAGTCAGGAGAATGCGCTGAACTATGATGCCATTGCTGCCAACTGGGTGCTCCTGCCTGCCAATGCCCGCAAGCGCAACGACTTTGTGACGGCCCAGCAGGCTCAGTTGGAGCAGGATGCTGTTAGTTCGCAATACAACAAGTATATAGAAGGTAATGACAAGAAACTGGGTATTTTGGCCAGCGGTATTGGTTACAACTATGTGATGGAATGCTTCCCCACTGGCTCTCCCTATACTATTCTGAAGGTTTCGCAGTATCCGCTTCCCAAGCAGTTGGTGCGCCGACTGATGGACGAATGCCAGGAGGTGCTCATCGTTGAGGAAGGCCAGCCGTTTATTGAGGATATGGTTCGTGGCATTGGTGACCTGAAGAATGTTCACGGCAAACTCGACGGCACGCTGCCTCGTACTGGCGAACTGAATCCCGATATCGTCAAGAAAGCCCTGGGTATGAAGAGTGACGAATGTTTTGACCCTTGTGCCGATGTCGCTCCACGTCCCCCTGCATTGTGTCAGGGCTGTGGTCACCGCGATGTTTATGCGGCCCTTAACGAAGTGCTGAAGGAGTTCAATAATCCTCGTGTGTTTGGTGATATCGGTTGCTACACGCTGGGCTTCCTGCCTCCCTTCCGCGCTATCCACTCATGTGTTGATATGGGTGCTTCGATTACGATGGCCAAGGGTGCTGCCGATGCAGGTCAGTGGCCTGCCGTTGCCATCATTGGCGACTCTACGTTTACCCACTCAGGAATGACGGGCTTGCTCGATGCCATCAACGAGAATGCCGACATCACGGTTATCATTTCCGATAACCTGACGACAGGTATGACTGGAGGACAGGATTCTGCTGGTACCAATAAGTTTGAGGCTATCTGTCGTGGTCTGGGTCTGAGCGACGAACACCTGAAGGTGGTTGTTCCCCTGCCCAAGAATATGCCGGAGATTACACAGATTATCCGTGACGAAATCAACTATCACGGCACAAGTGTCATCATTCCTCGTCGTGAGTGTATGCAGACTTTGCAGCGCCACCTCAAGCAGAAGAAAGCGGCTGAGAAAAAGTAAAAAGGTAAAAAAGTAAAAAGGTAAATCATGAAGACCGATATTATATTGTGTGGCGTAGGAGGACAAGGCATCCTTTCTATCGCAACGATTATTGGCGAGGCCGCCATGAATGAGAATCTGTATATCAAGCAGGCTGAGGTTCACGGAATGTCACAACGTGGTGGTGACGTGCAGTCAAACCTCCGTATCAGTTCCGATCCCATTGCCAGCGACCTCATTGCCAAAGGTAGTGCTGACGTGATTATCTCTATGGAACCCATGGAGGCTCTGCGCTATCTGCCCTTCCTGAAGAAGGACGGTTGGATTATCACTTCGTCGACACCGTTCGTCAATATCCCCAACTATCCCGATATGGAAGTTATCAAGGCCGACCTCGACAAACTGCCTAACGTCATTATGCTCGACATCGAACAGAAGGCCAAGGACGCTGGTGTTCCCCGTTCGGCAAATGTCATCCTGTTGGGTGCTGCCCAGAAGGCATTGGGTATCGAATATAAAAAGCTGGAAGAGGCCATCAGCCGTGTCTTTGCCCGCAAGGGTGAAGCCATCGTCGAGGCTAATATCAAAGCATTAGCAATTGGTAAGGAGGCGCAGAAATGAAGACTCCAATCAATAAAGAACTGGTAGATGGGCTGATTGCCAAAATGGGCATTCAGGACTTCGCTAAGGCCACCATCCGCGAGGTGAAGCAGGTGGCAGCAATGGCTGAGAAAGAGAGTGGCGTGGAGTTTATCAAGATGGAGATGGGCATTCCTGGACTCCCTGCTGCACAGGTGGGAGTCGATGCACAAATCAAGTCGCTGCAGGAGGGTATCGCCCATTCGTATCCCGATATTCAAGGTTATCCCGAACTGAAAAAACAGGCTTCGCGCTTTGTTAAGGCATTCATCAATGTCGATATTGCCCCTGAGGGATGTGTGCCTGTCTGTGGTTCCATGCAAGGTACCTTTGCTTCGTTCCTGACCTGTTCACAGGCAGACAAGAAGAAGGACACCGTACTGTTTATCGACCCAGGGTTCCCTGTTCAGAAGATGCAGTTGCAGGTACAGGGTGTGAAATATGAAACTTTCGACGTCTACGATTTCCGTGGCGAGAAGCTGGGACCCAAGTTGGAGAGCTATCTGAAGAATGGCAACATCTGCGCTATCGTCTATTCGAATCCCAACAATCCTGCGTGGATTTGCATGACGGAAAGCGAATTGCAGACTATTGGTAAACTCGCAACCCAGTATGACGCCATTGTGATGGAAGACCTCGCCTACTTTGCTATGGACTTCCGTAAGGACCTCAGCAAACCCTTCGAGGCTCCCTATCAGCCTACGGTAGCTCACTATACGGACAATTATATGCTGCTGATCTCTGGTTCAAAGGCGTTCAGCTATGCTGGCGAGCGTATTGGTGTGACGTGCATTTCCGATAAGCTGTTCCATCGTCACTTTGCAGACCTCAGTGCCCGTTACGAAGGACTGCCTTTCGGATTGGTATTCTCCACCCGAATGCTTTATGCCCTCTCGTCTGGTACCAGCCACTCTGCACAGTATGCTATGGCGGCTATGTTGAAGACTGCTTGTGACGGAACCTATAATTTCCGCAACGAGGTGAAGGTCTATGGCGACCGTGCCCATAAGTTGAAGGAGATCTTCCTTCGTCACAACTTCCATATCGTCTACGACAAAGACTTGGATCAGCCCGTTGCCGACGGTTTCTACTTTACCATTGGCTATAAGGGGATGACCAGCGGTGAACTGGCCAAAGAACTGATGTACTATGGTGTTTCGGCCATCTGCCTGATCACCACAGGCTCCCATCAGGAAGGCTTGCGCGTGTGTACCTCTTTTATAGAAGACCACCAGTACAACCAGTTGGAAGAGCGTATGCAGATTTTTGCAGCAAATAATCCATGACAATTTTCAACATTTTAAACTAATAATATGACTCAAAAAAATCTTTTCAAGACGTCTTGTATGGCTTTGCTGATGGTTTTCGTCAGTAGCACGGCCTTTGCACAGGACAAAAAGGAATCTAAGGGCATTGACTGGATGAAGGAGTTGAAAGAACGAATCACCATCAATGGCTACATGCATGGCGGTTATGAATACAACGACAAGGGTGGAAAGACCACCAGCACGTTCAATTTCAAACGAGCCATCTTCTGGGGTAAAGCAAGGATTACAGACCGTTGGTCGTTCCTGTTTATGCACAACTTTGCCTTGTCGAAAGGTGTCCTGGAGTTCTGGACCAATTACCGCCTAACACGTAACAATGCACTGAACGTCCGTATTGGTCAGTTCCAGCATCCGTTCTCACTGGAGAGTCCGTTGTCACCAACCATGCTCGAACTCGTTGACGTCACCTCACAAGCTGTTACATATCTGGCCAACGGCAACGAACCTCTGCTCGGTCCCAACTACGGACGTGACCAAGGTATCATGCTGTTAGGTGACCTATTTAATGATCACTTCCACTACGAACTGGCTGTGATGAACGGTCAGGGTATCAATACCGCTGACGGCAACAGCGACAAAGATGTCATCCTGAAGTTAGAGTACCGTCCTAGCAAGGAGTGGCGCCTCGTAGCCTCTGGACAGAAAGGTCGCGGACATGCCATCAACACCTGTGCGTGGAACGATATCCAAGTAGGTGAAGACTATCGTCGCGACCGCGTCAGCTTTGGTGGCGAAGCAAAAATTCCCACCCAGCTGGGCCGTAAGTCAACAAGTGGAGGCATCTGTCTGCGTAGTGAGTTCCTGGCAGGTAAGGACGGTGATGTAGGCAGTCGTGGTGCATACGTCACAGGTTCTGTAGCATTAGGCCAGGGTGTCGACGCTATCGCATCGGTCGACTACTACGACCGTAACACATCAGAGAGCGGATGGCAACAGACAAATCTTATTGGTGGTTTGCAATATTGGTTCTACCCCAAGTGCCGTTTGCAGGTGCAATATACACATAGCTTCTGCGGTCATCTGCTGGGTGACGACTACAACCGTATCCAGGCTCAGGTACAGGTGGCGTTTTAATTGATAATTGACAATTGATAATTGATAATTATGATCATAAAAGTTCTTTTGACCCTCATTTTCCTGGCCGTGATGATTGGTGTGGGTCTTTACACCCGTAAACAGGCCAGCAGTGTTGATGGTTTTGTGCTCGGT
>CADCDY010000076.1 GCA_902800245.1 uncultured Prevotellaceae bacterium | reverse complement strand
AGTGAAAAGATTCGACTTCGCACAATCTTTCAGCGTTTTTTGAAGAAAAATTAACGTAAACGATAGCGTAGTTTTGTAGGAAAATGTGTACCTTTGTCGCCTGAATGGAAAGAACGATGAAAATGAAATACATCCTGACGATGGTTTTATTGGCCTTTGTCAGCGTACTTAATGCTCAGGAACTGCAGGTGAAGATAACCATCAATAGCCAGCAGGTAGAGAGTACGGACAAAAGCGTGTTTGAGAATCTGCAGCAGACGTTGCAGCAGTGGATGGACGACCGTCAATGGACGGAATTACAATTCCAGAAGAACGAACGCATTGTGTGTAACTTTAACATAACGGTGACGAAGTATGACAAGTCAAATAACCGTTTCTTCTGTAATGCCATGATTCAGGCCAACCGCCCTGTATACAACTCGGCCTATACAACTACCTTATATAATAATAAGGATGCTGACTTCAACTTCGACTTCGTACAATTCGATCAACTGAACTTTATCGAAGAAGCCGTTGACAACCAGTTGACGGCACTGATGGCATATTATGCCTATCTGATTATCGGGCTGGATCTGGATTCTTTTTCGCCATTGGGTGGTACCGACGTACTGCAGCGTTGCATGCAATTGACGAACAATGCACAGGATTTGGGATTCGCGGGATGGAAAGCCTTTGAGAACTCACGCAACCGCTTTGCTATCATCAACGACTATCTGGACGAAGCCATGAAACCGTTCCGCCAGCTGCAGTACGACTATTACCGTACAGGGCTCGACGAGATGGCCCAGAATGCCGAACGCGGGCGCGCCAATGTCACCACAGCGTTGGAACTGCTGAAGAAAGCCCACGAAGAGAAGCCCCTGAGTCTGGTGCCTCAGATATGGACTGACTACAAGCGCGACGAGCTTGCCAATATCTATAAGGGCAAGGGCACGCAGAAGGAGAAAGAGACCGTCTACAACCTGTTGTTCAATATCAATCCTTCGCAAAGCAATGCCTGGGACAAAATCAAGGAGTAAGATGCTGAAACAACTATATATCAAGAACTTTACGCTGATTGACGAACTGGATATCGAACTATATCCAGGTTTCTCGGTCATTACAGGTGAAACAGGTGCCGGTAAGAGTATTATCCTCGGAGCTATCGGACTATTGCTGGGTCAGCGTGCCGATTCAAAAAGCATCAAAACGGGTGCCGACAAATGTATCATCGAAGCCCACTTTGACCTGTCGCGCTATCACATGGAGGCATTCTTTGAAGAGAACGAGATAGAACAGGATACGGAAGATACTATCATCCGCCGCGAACTGACTGCTGCAGGAAAGAGCCGTTCGTTTATAAATGATACTCCAGTGGGACTCAGTCAGTTAAAAGAATTGGGCGAACAATTGGTCGATGTGCATTCGCAGCATCAGAACCTATTGTTGCAGAAACAGGATTTTCAGCTCAGCGTAGTGGACATCATCGCTCAGGACACACAACAGCTGGCAGACTACGAGCAGTCATACAATGCCTATCAGCAGGCCAAGCGACAGCTGAAAGAGTTGACAGAAAACATCGAACAAGGACGCCAGCAAACTGACTTCATGCAGTTTCAGTACGATGAGTTGGATAATGCCCGACTAACGGAAGGCGAACAGGAAGAATTGGAGCAACAGAGTGAGACGATGGAGCATGCCGAGGACATCAAGTCGGCATTATACGAAGCAGACAATGCGCTGAACAGTGACGAACTGGGAGCTGTCAATATGGTACGCAGAGCCATGCAGAGTCTGCAAGGTATCAGCAAAGTGCTTCCCAATGCTTCGGAACTGGCAGAACGGCTGAATTCGTGTCACATTGAATTGAAGGATATTGCCGACGAGGTAGAAAGTTCGTTGGAGGACGTGGACTTCGATCCAGCAGAACTTGACAAAATCAATCAGCGACTTGATTGTTTGTACGACTTAGAAAAGAAATACCATGCTGATACAGTAGGCGAGCTGATTGTCTTGCGCGACGAGCTGAAACAGAAACTGAATGCCATTGAGAACAGTGACGAAGCGCTGGCAGAACTGGAGGCTAAATGTGAACAGCTGAAAAAAGAAACCCAGAAACAGGCTGACACTTTGACAAAACTGCGCCAGCAGGCTGCCAAAACGATAGAGAATCAACTGCGTCAACGACTGGTACCACTGGGAATGCCTAACGTTCGCTTCGAGGTGAATGTCAGCAAATGTGAATTGGGCAAGAGTGGACAAGACAACGTCTGCTTCCTTTTTTCTGCCAACACTTCTACCCCACTCCAGCCGGTAGCTCAGGTGGCATCTGGCGGTGAGATTGCGCGTGTGATGCTGTCGCTGAAGGCTATGATCAGCGGTGCCGTGAAACTGCCGACAATCATCTTCGATGAGATTGACACGGGTGTTTCAGGCAAGATTGCCGAAAAAATGGCAGAGATGATGCAAGAGATGGGACGTATGGAACGTCAGGTCATCAGCATCACTCACCTGCCACAAATTGCCGCTTTGGGATCGTACCACTACCGCGTATCGAAGGAAGAAACCGCCCAAGGAACGACGAGCCGCATGGTGCAGTTGTCGCAGGACGAGCGCATCGGTGAGATTGCCCAGATGTTGAGCGGTAGCGACATCAGCGAGGCCGCTATTCAAAATGCAAAACAACTATTGAAATTGAAATAACAAAAAAAATGAAACGAATACTATTTATACTTATCGTTTATCACTTATCACTTATCGCTTCTTTTGCCCAGAGCCCATCGTGGGCCAAAAAGGCCGCACAGGGAGTGTTCACGCTGAAGACATTCACTGCAGATGGACAACTGATAGGAAGCTCCAATGGATTCTTTATCAACGAACAAGGCGACGCCATCAGCACGTTCAATCCCTTCAAGAACGCACACCGTGCCATCGTCATCGACGCACAAGGCAAAGAATGGCCCGTGGAAGCCATCATTGGAGCTAACGACATGTATGATGTGGCAAAATTCCAGGTGGCAGTCAAGAAGCCCACAGCCCTCACCATTGCCACGACCAATGCTACGACAGGAGCTACGATGTGGCTGTTGCCCTATGCCGCCAAGAAAGCTCCCGTCTGTGACCAAGGAACGGTGGCAGAGGCAGAGCAGTTTCAGAACTCATACTACTACTATACACTTAACATGCAGAGCAGCGAACAACAGGTTGGATGTCCTATCCTCAACGACGCTGGAGAAGTGTTAGGCATGATGCAACCTGCCGCTGGCGGACAAAGCGAGAAGGCTTATGCTGTCAGCGCCGCCTTTGTTGCCGACATAAAAGCCAACGGGCTGAGTTTTAACGACGGAACGCTGCGACAGACACATATTGCCAAAGCACTGCCCGAGAAATCTGATGAAGCCATGCTGGCACTATATATGGCCGCTGGCGCCATGAATACCGAAGATTATAGCGAGTATATCAACCGCTTTATCGGGAAATTTCCCAATATGCCGGACGGTTATGTCTATCGGGCACGAATGGCCGTGAGCAAAAGCGACTTTGCCGGTGCCGATGCTGACATGAAGCAGGCCTTGAAGGTTGCTGACAAGAAGGACGACGTCTACTACCAATATGCGCAGATGATTTACCAGAAGGAGGTGCTGCAGAGCGACCAGCCCTACGAACCTTGGAGTCTGGAGCGTGCGCTGGAGGAGTCTAAAGCAGCATACGCCGCCAATCCCCAGCCCGTCTATCGCCAGCAACAGGCTCAGATACTGTTTGCCCAGCAGAAATATGATGATGCTTGCAACATCTATCTGGAACTGACGAAAAGTGATCTGCAGGCATCAGAGATGTACTATGCTGCCTCGCAGTGCAAACTGCAACAGGGCGACAAGCGTGAAGCGATGGTCTTGTTAGACAGTGCTGTCAACCAATTTACGCGCCCATACGTGAAGACAGCAGCACCCTTCCTGAGAGCTCGTGCACAGTTATCTATGGAGAACCGTCGTTTCCAACAGGCCATCAACGACATGAATGACTTAGTGGCATTGGTACCTACCAACCCTGAGCTATGGGCCGAGAAAGCCAGCTATGAATTACGTGTGAACCTTGCTGATCAAGCATTGGAGAGTGCTCAGGAGTGTCTGCGTCTCGACCCGGAAGGCAGTGACGGCTACCTGATGTCAGGCATTGCCCAATGTCTGAAAGGCGACAAGGAACAAGGCTTGAAGAACTTGCAGAAAGCGAAAGAGCTTGGCAACGACCAAGCTCAGACATTTATCGAAAAATATTCGAAATAAGACTAGATGTTCTAGAAATTCTAGAAATTCTAGATATTCTAGATAATCCTAAAACGGCACTTCGCCGTCATGGGAATCATATCCGAATGGTGATTCACCGCCTGTGGGCTGTTGGTCACCATTTACTTTACTGCCCAGAATCTCACCGTCAGGATTGCCATTGCCACTCTTACGGCTCAAACGACCATCCTCAGGATTCTCAAAACGCGTAAATTCGCCTCGGAACGTCAACAGCACGTCACCCGTAGCGCCTTTACGATGCTTGGCAATGATAATCTGTGCCATTCCGTGCAGATCACGCCCGTTGTCGTCCTGATAAATATGGTAATACTCAGGACGATGCACAAACAAGACCATATCAGCATCCTGCTCGATGGCTCCCGATTCACGCAAGTCGGAGAGTTGGGGGCGCTTTCCCTCCAATCCCTCACGGCTCTCAACGCCACGATTCAACTGCGACAGCGCGAGAATGGGGATATCCAATTCTTTAGCCAGTCCTTTCAGCGAACGGGAAATGGTGCTGACCTCCTCCTGACGCGACGAGAAACGCATTCCGTTGGCATTCATCAGCTGCAGATAGTCAATCATAATGATTTTCACGCCATGCTCACGAACCAGTCGACGGGCCTTGGTACGCAATTCGAATACGGAAAGTCCAGGTGTGTCGTCGATGTAGAGTGGAGCTCCTAACAGCGTGTTCACCTGCTTGTCCAAACGTTCCCACTCGTCAGGATGCAACTGACCGTTCAGGATCTTCGAGCCCTGAATCTCGCAGGCATTCGATATGAGACGGTTCACCAGCTGCACGTTCGACATTTCAAGCGAGAAGAAAGCCATCGGAACATTAAAATCGGCAGCAATATTCTTAGCCATCGACAGCGCAAACGACGTCTTACCCATCGCAGGACGTCCGGCAATGATGACAAGGTCGGAGGGCTGCCAACCGGAAGTGATATCGTCTAATTTATGATATCCTGTAGGCACACCAGTCAAACCATCCTTGTTGGCAGCGGCCTTCTGGATGACCTCTATCGCATTCTTGATGACCGGGTCAATCTGCGTGTAGTCCTTCTTCATGTTGCGCTGACCCAGCTCGAACAACGACCCCTCGGCTTCCTGCATCAAGTCGTCGACATCAATGGTCTCGTCAAAGGCCTTCGTCTGGATATTGCTCGAGAAGGATATGAGCTGACGTGCCAACGACTTTTGGGCGATGATGCGAGCATGGTATTCTATATTTGCCGACGAGGCAACACGCGACGAGAGCTCCGTCACATAGCCCGGGCCGCCAATATCCTCCAAATCGCCTTGCTTAGCCAATTGTTCTGTCACAGTCCATACGTCGACAGGCAACTCATGCATCGACAGTTCGCGAATGGCCGTATATACCTTTTGGTTACGCGGCTCATAAAAGCTCTCAGGATAAAGCAATTCACAAACGACAGCATAGGCGTCCTTGTCAATCATCAGCGCACCCAACACAGCACGCTCTATCTCAGTAGCTTGCGGCTGTACGTGGGCAAAGGTATTATCCACAGGCTGCTGTCTGCGCCTGCGTGTTCCACTTGCAGTATTGTTCTGTTCTGGCATAGTATCTTTGATTTTGGGATTGCAAAGATACGAATAAGTGAGCGAAAAACCAAATAAAAATTTGGATTTTTCCGAGCGAGAGTACTTTCGACGAAGTCAAAGATACGAATAAGCGAGCGAAAAACCTAAAAATTATTGGATATTTTTTGAAGAAAGTAGCTGGTTGATGGTCATTTCCTTATGCTTACGCATCAAACGCTCAGTAGAGTCAACATGCTCATTACTGAAGACATCGCGCTTCATCACCTGATTCACAACCCACTGAATCTTTCCCATATGTGAATTGCGACTATGCTGGATAAATTCATCGTCATCAGGCAGTGGATAAAGACTGAGGATGTAGAACGACAGGCAGTCGGGTACTATCATCTTACGCACCATCATGCGACGCTGGTCCTCTGTATAGTTCTCCATGTAGAAAGGATAGTCGGAACCCAGATATTTGTCGAGACTGATGCCCAACGAATGGTCGCCCACAACGACACTCTGGTCAAACGAGCCCACTTGTGTATAAATATGGGGGAACTCCATGCCAGGCAGTTCCTCTTTCAGCCGAGTGAAAGCCTCTGTCAGTTCGTCATTGATGTCGTCTATTTCCTCATACTGTTTCTGAACTTCAACAAGCATTGCTTGCAACGTGGAATCCTGGAAGAAGTGCAGAAACTTGGTATTGATGTCCGGATCGTCCACCTTACCTATGAGCAACATATCTTCTATGAGCATTCGCGTCTGTTTCGGATAAGCGGTATTCATTTGCTGTAGGGCCGCCAAATCGCCAGTGGAAAGATACTGACTCTCAACACGGTCGTAACGATCAATGATGATTGCATTGTCTGCGACATCAGCAGTATTAGGCTTCAGCTGCCACTCACAACCGACGCAAAACACCAATATGCAAAACAATATGCCGTAGACTTTTTTCACTATGACCTTTATACAAATGTTAAAATCCGATGCAAAATTACTAAAAAATATTTTAAAATCCAAATTTTAACCTAAAAAAATTAAAAAAAAGTACATAAAAGTACTTGAATTGGTTTATTTATGTGAAATTTGCAGTGAACAAACTATCAAATTTGAACATGAATAAAAACATCTTTCTACTCCTGCTGACATGTTGTCCGTTGGCTGTTTTCGCCAACCGCACCATTACAGTCAGTGTCACGAATCCGATGAATATTGCGCGCGCGGACGTACCTATTATTATAAATCTCGCACCTTACGGCACCGTCTGTTCGGCACTGGTCACTCAGAACGGACAGGAAATTCCCTGCCAACTGGACGACCTCGATAAAAACGAGACCTTCGACGAACTCTGCTTCCTGGCCGACCTTGACAAGAAGGAAAAGAAGGAATACACTGTTACCCTGCTCGACGAAGGCGAGCCACGACCCTACCCTGCTCGCGTCTATGCCGAAATGGTGTTGGCCAACACCAAGGACAAGACGCTGAAGAAAAACCAGCAGAACAACTACATCGAGAGTCTCACAGCTCGTGGCGACGCTGCCTACACCTATAACGTACAACACCACCACGGTGTTGACTTCGAAAGTGAACTGAACGGCATCCGCATCTATTTCGACGAACGTCAAACCTTGGATCTGTATGGAAAGTTCAAGAAACAGCTCGAACTGAAGGAGACACAGTTCTATACCGATGAGGACCAGAAGGCGCGCGGCTATGGCGACGATGTGCTATGGGTGGGACAAACTTTTGGCCTAGGTGCCTTCCGCGGATGGGACGGCCAGCAACCCACTCACGTCAAACCAGTCAAGACGCGCACCCAGCGTATCATCTCCTATGGCCCGCTGCGCACCATTGTCGAGGTCATTGACCAAGGTTGGCAGGCTCCTTCAGGTAATCTCTCACCTCTAAACCCTAAACTCTCACCTCTAAACATGACCCTTCGTTACGTCCAGTATGCAGGCCATAGGGATACCGACGTCGAAGTGATGTTCAACAAGGACGTCAGCGACTACCGTTTCTCGACAGGCATCATCAACGTCAAGGGTTCCGAGGAGTTCAGCGACAAACACGGACTTCGCGCCTGCTGGGGTACGGACTATCCTTCTACCGACACCCTAAAATGGAAGCGCGAGACGGTAGGTCTGGCCGTATTGGTACCTCAGCAAAACATCGTCAGTGAGGAACCTGCCAACAAAGACAACTACACCTACGTGCTGAAGGTCAATGGTCGTCAGATGAACTATAAGGTAACCTACACATCAGCCAACGAGACGTTCGGCTATCATTCTGCCAAAGAATGGTTCGACTACCTGAAAGCCTGGCGCAAAGAGGTCGAAAGCCCTGTTGTGATTACAATTCGCTAAAGCGTTTGTACCCTTTCACGTAATACTGCCAGAGCAATGAGAACCGTCGTTGCTCTGGTATTTTTTTCTCCTGTCGCGAGGCCTGTATCTGTCTGCGGTCTTCGGCAAAGTCATTCCTCCAACACTTAAAAGCCCGACGCGCTTTGTAGATGGCCTTGAAGTCGCCCACATTCCTGTTTACTATCAGCGTCTCCCATGCAGCCAGATAATCCAAGAACCAGCGCCAGCGCATCACATAGCCCAGCTCCTCGTCAGGCAGACACTTGTAGAGCATCGTCAGATTATTGCGGAAATTGAGGAATGTCTTCATCGGATTCGACTTGGGCAGCGTACCACCGCCAACGTGATAGACGTACGATTCTGGCAGACAATATATCTTGCGACCACAGATGCGCAGTCGCCAACACAGATCTATCTCCTCATTGTGGGCAAAGAAGCGTCCGTCCAGTCCGCCACAGTCCCAATAGTCCTTCGCACGAATCATCAGGGCGGCACCTGTAGCCCACAATATCTCCGTCACATAGTCGTACTGGCCGTTATCCTCCTCGACTGTATCAAACAATCGTCCGCGACAGAAGGGATAGCCGAAACGGTCCAGATATCCCCCACTCGCCCCAGCATACTCAAACATATCCTTATTATATATAGATAGCAGCTTGGGCTGGCACGCGGCCACCTCCGGGTGCACGTCCATAAACTCAATCATAGGTGTCAGCCAGTGGTGCGTTACTTCGATGTCTGAGTTCAGCAGCAGGTAATACTCGGCCTCCACCTGCGCCAGTGCCTTGTTATAGCCCTCAGCAAACCCCCAGTTCTTGTCTAACACTATCAGTTTGCACTCTGGGAACCGACTTCTCAACAGCTCCAGCGAGTCGTCCGTCGAAGCGTTGTCTGCTACATACACCGTTGCCTCGTCGCGCGAGTAATTCATCACTGTGGGCAGATACTTTTCCAGCATCTTTGCCCCATTCCAGTTCAATATGACGATTGCTACCTTATCCATTTTTACCTTTTTTCTATTTTACCTTCAACGCTGTACCGTCATGGTTAAACTCACCCAGTCTCACTTTGATGAGCTGGTTGTCGTATTCCTCGCGAGCCTCCGCTGGCGACAGCTCTACACGGATGTAGTTCTTCGTGAATCCATGCATCGCCCTGCCACGCGTAGCTTTCTCCATCAGCACCTCGGCTTCCTGACCGATGTGTCGTTCGTAGAAGGCGTGCGTCTTTCGGTCGGAGAGTTCGAGCAACCGATGGCTACGCTCCTTTTTGTCCTTCTCGCCCACCACGTATGGTATGCTCAGTGCCGACGTACCCGGACGCTCGGAATACGGAAACACGTGCAGTTGCGTCACATCGAGACCTTTCAGAAATTCATATGTTTCCTCAAAACATTCAGGCGTCTCGCCCCTACAGCCCACCATCACGTCTACTCCGATAAACGCATCAGGCATCACCTCCTTGATGCGTCCAATCTTGTCAGCAAACAACTGACGGTCATAGTGGCGGTGCATCAGTTTCAGCACCGTGTCGCTGCCGCTCTGCAGGGGAATATGATAGTGGGGCATAAAGGCACGGCTCTGCGCACAGTAGTCTATCAGCTCGTCGCTCAGCAGGTCGGGCTCCAAACTGCTGATACGATAACGTTGAACGCCCTCCACCGCATCCAGCGCCTTCACCAGATCTATAAATCTTTCGCCCGTCGTCTTGCCGAAGTCACCGATATTGACACCCGTCAACACGATTTCCTTACCACCCTCGTGTGCAGCCTCCTCGGCTTGCGCCACCAGCGAGGCAATGGTCGGGTTCCTCGAAAAGCCACGGGCGTAGGGTATCGTACAGTACGTGCAGAAATAGTCACAGCCGTCCTGCACCTTCAGGAAGTATCGCGTCCTATTGCCTCGCGAGCATGACGGCGCAAAGGTCTTGATGTCCTTTGTCTTCACTGTTTTGTAAGTCGAGGCATTGCCTCGACTTACAAAAGCATCCGACAGGAACTGCACCAAGTCAGCCTTCTCGTTCGAGCCCAATACCAGGTCCACACCCTCTATCTTACTCACGCGCTCAGGTTCCAACTGGGCGTAACAGCCTGTCACCACCACAAACGCTCCAGGATTCTCCCTCACCAGTCGGTGAATCGCCTGACGACATTTGTGATCGGCCACGTCCGTTACCGAACAGGTATTGATCAAACAGATGTCTGCCTGCTCGTCCTTCTTCGCCGTCACCACACCCAGCTCGCCCAACAGCTTGCCGAAGGTCGATGTCTCCGAGAAGTTCAACTTACATCCCAGCGTGAAATATTTTGCTCGTTTGCCCTGAAAGGCCGAAGAATCTATCATATATAAAATAATGTACTCTTGTTTACGCCCACAAAGGTACACAAAAAAATGCATTTTTTGCCATTTTTTAGCATTTTTTCGGTAAAGGGTCAATTTTACACGAAATTTAACATTTCGTAAGTTATTGATTTACAGCCTCTTGTAAAAAAGTTACAAAAATACCCTAAAAAAAAACAAAAAAAATGATACGTCGTAACGAAAAAATGCCTAACTTTGCAGCGTTTTAATAAACAAATGATTGTTTTACAGATTTAAAAGCATTAGAAAAATGAAGAAATTAGTATTTATGTTCGTAGC
>CADCDY010000075.1 GCA_902800245.1 uncultured Prevotellaceae bacterium | reverse complement strand
AAGGCGGTATGCTCGAACTGGCTGATACACCGCGCCAAGGATGCCATGTCGCTTTTGTTCTGTCACTTCAGACACTCTAACGACAAACTCAATATGTGAGGAGTGCGAGGATGATAAGTCTGATGTGTCTCATACAGTTGATGCTTTATTTTTGGTGAATTTTCCGCGCTGTTTACTTCTTACGGCTCATAGGTGTACGGGCTGGTGCTGATGCCGTCGTCGTACTCTGTGCCACCAACGGGGTTTCCGTCACCGTCGAGCGTACAGCCAATAGTCACGGTGCCGCATGTTTGTACGCCATCTTGTGACGATGCCCCCGTCCCGATGCTTTTGGGGGCGTTGCTTCCTTTTCTGGCTGTTACTTTGGTAACGCCGGAGGTGATGGTGATGGTGCCGCATTTCGCCTCGGCAAATCTATTGCCACCGTTATAACCGCATCCGATACCGGCAGCTTTTGTACCGCCTTTGGCTGTCATTGTGCCGCCCGTGATTTCGATGTTGCCACAGATATTCCTAGCTTGAGCAAGACCGGAATTACCTTTTTTCTCGACATAGCCACTACCGATACCAGCGCCGTATTTGCCGCCTGTGGCTGTGACGTTGCCTCCGCTGATGGTGATATTGCCACATTTGACAGTCCCAGTCGAATTGGCGAGGGCACCACATCCGATGCCCGCCGCACCTTCTCCGCCCTGGGCCGTGATGGTGCCGCCGGTAATCACGATATTTCCACAATTAGTGCTACCACTACCGCCGATACCAGCGCCGCCATTAGCCGTCGAGTTTCTGACACAGCCTGTGGCGGTGAGCGTGCCGTTGCCGCTGATGGTGAGAGTAAATCCTTCAGCTATGCGGATGCCCGCTTTGTTTTGGTAGTTTGCCGTCACATGGTTTACGGAGCCGTCGGCCAGCACGAGGTTGGTGTTGCCCAAGCAATCGATTCCTGGGTATTTGCCGAGGTTTATGACGTTGATATCCACGCCATCGAGCGTCACCGTGATGGGTTCACCGTTCTCATCGGTTTCGGGGGTTTGGATTCTGGTATTCCTGAGCAGCCTGCCTGAGAGCGTCTCGCCGTTCTGCACAGTATATTTGGTGCCGGTCAAGAACTCCAACGGCGTACCAGTATCCTCGGCTGTCGTAAGGCGAACGGGGTAAAGGTTGCTTCTGTCGAGGGGCTTGCCCGTTACCTTCTTGCGGTAGTTTGTCGTGCCGTCGGTAGCGCAAAACTCAATGGTCTGGTCGCTGCTCACGGGTTCCAAGGCCACGTAGATGGGATCGGCGGCCGGTGTGCGGCTGATGATATAGTGGTTCGTTCCGTCATAAACGCTCAGCTTCGTCACGCTGCCGTTCACGGGGGCGCCCGAGGCATTCTTCACCGTCAGTTCGAGGATGGCGAGGCGGTTCTGGAGTGTCGCGTTAGCGGGCAGGGTCGCGCCGTCGGTCAGTGTGCCGTCATAGACTGCGAGGTCGTAATTAGCGGCAATCGTCGCCAAAGTGCCGTCCTGTGATTTAAGATGCTCAATGACGATAGTATTGTAGTCATTGGTGGGGTCAATGCCCGTACCCACGGTCTCCACTGCCATCGCGGCGGGATAGATGTACCGCACGGCTCCACCGGCAGCGGGGTCGGTCAGCTTCACGGTAAAGGTGGCATTCTTGCCCTCATTGTGGATGTCGGTTTCGGTAAGAGCCTCGCTCTCGGCTTTCTCTGTCTCGCCGTTTGTATTCTTGTAGAAAACGGCTATCTGGTCGCCCACGGCGAAGGTCTTCACGCCAGCGACTGTGAGTGCACGTGTCGCTTCGCTGCCGTCGCGGGTGATGGTCGTTGTCAGTGTCACCGTCTTGTTCTGTCTCTCGGGTTGTGGTGCCTCGGTTGTAATGTCTTCGCTTGAGCAGCCCGTCATGATGGTGCCTGCAAGTGCAAGGACTGCCATCGTTATGTATTGTTTCAACTTCATCATAGTTCCGTTTGTTTAAAGGGTTTACCAATCTTGTGGGTTGTTCAACTTGTAGTCCTCCACAGCATCGCTGCCGGAGAGTAACATCGTACGGCTGTGCAGTTCGTACACCCGCACCGTCGGCTTCTCGTACATTCGTTTTTTGATAGATTTCGTTGTCATCTTTTGTTTATGTTGTTGATTTGCGTGCAAAGTTACGAATAAGTGAGCGAAATGCAAAATAAATTACGATTTATTTTCATTTCCGAACGGAAGTAACTTCTCCAAGGGAGAAAGTTACGAATAAGTGAGCAAAGAACCAAAAGAAAACGCGTTTATCTTTGTTCTTTCGAACGGAAGTAACTTCTCCAGGGAGAAATTTAGGAATTGTTTCTGAAACTTCCAAAAAAATTCTCCATAAAAACGCCTCACTGCCTTGGTTCGAAAAGGCCGTGGGGCGATGTTTTTGTGGGAAGGCTGGTGTGTGTATAAGAATGTGATACTAAAAATTTCATTCATAGAAATGTTTATAAACACTATTCATCTATTCATTATATTGGCTAATTTGCTTATTTATAGATAGTTATATAATGAATGGATGAATAGTGTTTTGCAAAATCTGTGAACGACTGGTCGTTTAGTCGGTTTATTTCATGACAACCTTGATACCTTTGTTTATATACACACCCTTTTGAGAAGGCTTGCCTGACAGGCGACGGCCGTCGAGCGTGTACCCGGAGGCCCCCCGCCAAACGGGGGGCTGGCTTCCGCCAGGGGGCATTGTAGTTATGTCAACAATGCCCGTAGCATGATTCTGGATGTACTCCAGTCCCCGCTTGGCATTGACCTTGCCATAGCCCCAACGGATAGGATTCTTGGCGGTGAACTCGTCGTTGTCGCACGAATTGGCCAGAACGTCCTTCACGTCTGCCAGCGTGAGCTCGGGGTGAGCCTGTAGCCACAGGGCTACGATGCCTGCCACAGCGGGACAGGCCATCGACGTGCCAGTCGTGCTGCCATAGGGGAAGCCCTGCCACGTCATGGCGTCGATGTAGGATGTGGGGCCGCCATTCGCGGCGTCGAAGTAGCGGTTCCACGCCGATACTACATTGACGCCTGGCGCGCAGACCATGGGCTGTGTGACACCGTTGAACATCTGGCCATAGCTGCAGAACGAACCGATGTCGCCCAAGGTCTCCTCTGGCGACTGGGTATCCTGCTGCCCCTGCGCGTTAGTGCGTTGGGTGGTGTTGGCACACCATGCCCCTACGCTGATGACATCGGGGGTGCTGGTCCAGTCGCTGCCTGAAATGATATCGTCGCCGGCGATATAGCCCTCACCAACGTATGGAACGAACCTGAAGCCGTTCTGCCACAAGTCAACGGCAGCACCCGGTGAGCCGGTCACGGTGATCGACAGTGCGTAGTGTTTCACATCTCTGACCTCCTTGCAGAGTACACTGGGAACGACGTTCAGCTCCAGGCGTCCATTCTCCGCCGTACGGAGGCCCACGTACACCTTGCCTCTGAAATATTCCTGAGCGTCAGGATAGTCGGCCGAATTGATGGTCATCATTTGAGCAGGTCCGCCCACAGTGGCTGAAATCAGCGGCGACGACCAGGCACATTCCACGACATTCATATTGTCGTCGCGGGCAATCACGTTGATGCGTACGCCTATCTCGCCACCCTGTCCGGGGCGTGTATAGCCTCTTACCGAATTAGAGAAAAGCCACAGGAAAGAATGTTCAGGATCTTCCTCCTCATCCAATCCTCCTATAAACGCCGCGAGTCCGGTGGTGAACGACGGCTTGTCGGCATCGAACTGGTATTGTACGTGAAAGCCTTTTCCACCCTCGTTGCCACAGGAGAACACGGGAATGGCGTGCTTGGAGAATGCCGAGATGGCTTCGGGTACGGTGCCGGTACCATCGTGAGGTCCCATGTGACTGCCAAGGCTGGCACTGAGCACCATGGGCTGGTCGTTCTGCTGGGCATAGGCATTGGCAAAGGCCAGATATTGTTCTATCAGCTGATTCGATTCTTCATTCGCGTTGGGATCGGGTTCGGTTAGGCTGCTGCCTGAATCGCTGCTGCCGGTATCGGAGGCTACATCGTCCTCCGTGAAGAGCGTAGCCATTGGCAAAAAGACGATGTCGGCATCGGGAGCCATACCGCCAAAGCCCTGGGGCGACAGGGATCCTGCCGCGATGCCTAGCGTATGACTGCCGTGATACAACATCTTGGTGTCATAGACGAGCTTCGCGATGAGCTCGGGCGTGTCGAACACGCTGCCTGGAAACTCTATGGTGCCTGCCACGGGGTCGTCGTACACAAATTTACGGCCTTTATCCGACATCATGTTGTAAACGCACTTGATGCGAGAACGGCCCTGGGCATCCTTGAAGGCAGGGTGGCTGAAGTCCACACCTAAATCCAGCACGCACACCGTCACGCCTTTGCCTGTTAAGGGTAAGGGCACCGAGGGATGGTTGCCATTGATGGCGTTGACGGTCGTCACCTCACGTGTCACATCGGTCTTCAGTTCTCCCCGATGGCCTACGTCCACGCGGAGTATGCCGTCCATCCGAGCTATCGTCTCCACCTTGTCGATGGGCACCTGTACAATGGCCTGCTGGCCAATGCGCCCCCTGATAGTCACACCCAGTTCCCTCAGGCGGGCGTAGGTGTCGGCAGCCTGTTCGTCTGCCACTTTTACGACGAGCGTCAGCGCAGATTGTTGTGCCGGCGACAGGTACTTTCCGTCTGCCGCCATACGCTCATGTTGGGTTTTCTGCTCCGCCACACGAATCATTGCATCGGTGGTCAGCACACTTTGCGCCGAAATTCCCAGCGCATACACCATCAAAATGGTCAAAAGGAAGATAGTTTTCGGTTTCATATTAGCAAAAAATTTATTTCTTTGGCAAAGGTACAAATAAAAATCGAGAAAAATGCACAAAAGTAAGAAAAAAAGTGTATCTTTGCAAGCAAATTCGTGTTGTTATGAAACTGTTCTTCAAGAAAAAAAATATCACCGGATACCCGCGGTCGTTTGCGAAACGACTGACGTGGCGCATCATGCTCAGGATGATTCTCATCATGATCATCCCCGTATTACTACTGTTCTGGATGACCTACTATATCGTAGCCTTGGGCGTCGTGGGCATCTGCGACCGTGTATTGAAGGGTGAGAAGGAGGAGGTGCGGCGCATTGCCTCCGACCTCTACATGGCATCCACCAATACGGCGGCGTTCATAGAGGACGACCTGAGCAATCCCGACCGCATGCATGACATCATCAACAGGATGGTGAAGCTGAACCCATACATGCGCAGTTGCGGCATTTACTTCATCGAGAACTACTACCCCAAGAAAGGGCGCCTGTTTGCGCCCTACGCCACACGGCGCGACAGCACGACGATCATTGAGTCGCAGAACGCCATCGACCAGGGTAACGACTATGTGAAGGACGAGTGGTTCAAGAATGCCATTGCGAGCGAAAAGGGCTACTGGACCAAGCCTTTCTTCGACAACGACAGTGCACGGTCGCCACTGGTGTCGTACCTGTTGCCTATTCGCGACAAGAGCCACCGCGCGGTGGCCGTACTGGGCGTGGACCTGTCGCTGGCGTGGCTGAACGAGAAGATTCAGCCTATGACTACCCGCCGGGCGAGAGACGAGAAGGAATGGGACCCGGAGTTCGCACTCTACTACTACATGACAGATAGCACGGGTACCCTCCTGGTACACCCGGACGCCCCGCGCATCGTGAACAAGACAATCCAGTCTTACGTCACCAAGGGTTCCTACGAGCAATATATCAAACAGTCTATCGAAGAAAAGCTGCAAGACGATATGGTGATCGACGGGGAAAAGGTCCTTGTCTGCGTGCAGACGGTGAAACATACCGACTGGACCATCGGCATCGTGGTACCCTCTTTGGTAATCGATATCTTTGGCTATATCATGGCGGGCATCGCCATCGCGAGCATCCTGATAGGCATGCTGGTGGTGTACTTCTTCGGACGCCGCACCATCAAGAAAAATGTCAAGCCGCTCACACTGTTGGCGGCAACGGCCGACGAGGTGGCGAAGGGTAACTTCCAGACGGCATTGCCCACCATTAACACCCACGACGAGATACACCGTCTGCGCGACTCGTTCGGAAACATGCAGCGTTCGCTGGTGAGCTACACGGAGGATTTGCGTGCTACCACGGCGCAGAAGGCGTCGATGGAGAGCGAGCTGAAGATTGCCCACGACATCCAGATGTCGATGTTGCCCAAGACATTCCCACCCTACCCCGAGCGCAACGATATCGACATCTACGGTTCGCTGAAACCTGCAAAGGGTGTCGGCGGCGACCTCTTCGATTTCTACATCCGCGACGAGAAGCTGATATTCTGTATTGGCGACGTGTCGGGCAAGGGTGTTCCTGCCTCGTTGTTTATGGCCGTCACGCGTTCGTTGTTCCGCAACATCTCGGCCCACGTGGCGATTCCGTCGGAGATTATGCGAACGCTGAACAATGCCATGTCGGAAGGCAACGAGACGAATATGTTCGTCACCGTATTTATCGGTGTGCTCGACCTGCAGACGGGTTTGTTGCGTTACTGCAATGCCGGTCACGACGCTCCGCTGCTCGTGGGGCGCGACGTCGGTGCCCTGTCGTGTGAGCCCAACCTGCCTATTGGCGTTGTGGCTGGCTACGAATACACACAGCAGGAGGTGAGCATCGACCCGAAGACCACCATCTTCCTCTTTACCGACGGACTGAACGAGGCCGAGAACTATGAGCATGCACAGTTTGGCGACTTGCGCATCTGGAATATGGCCAAGCTGTTGCTGGAAGAACAGCGTCACCAGCCGAAGCACATGATAGATGCAATGGCCAATGCCGTACATACATTCGTAGGCGACGCTGAACAGAGCGACGACCTGACGATGCTGGCCATTCAGTATATGCCTTAGTCGTTAACGTGTCTTAGTCGTTAACGATGCGGATGCGGCCCTGAGGCTGGGCGTAGGCAGTGCCGGTGGTGCCGCCGAGGACTTTTGCGAGGTAGTCGGCAAGGGCTTCGTAGTAGCGCAGGGTACTCTCGTAAAGTACGGGACACGGTTTGAAACAATCGAAGAAACCGCCGCCTACGTGGTTGTAGTCCGTGACTGCCACGCTATAGGTATGATGGGGATCGATGGGCTTGAAGGTACCGTCGGCCTGCTGCACCTCGACGTCGGTAACGCAGTGGCGCTTGGTATGGAGGGTAAAGCGCAATCCAGAGACTTGTGGGAAGTTGCCGTCGAGCACGGGAGCCATTGCCGTACAGCGCGTGAGCATGGCCTCTATCTGCTGGCCACTGACGGCAATGCGGCGCAGGGTATTGTCGTAGGGCAACATGCCGATGACGTCGCCATAGGTAATCTCGCCAGCGCGGATGTCGTTACGGATGCCACCACCGTTCTCCATACCGATGTCAGCCTTCATGGCATGGCGGTAGGCGTCGGCCACGATGTCGCCGGCATTGGTCTCCACGCCGCGGACCTTCATCTGGTCGTTCTCGTCGGTCACCTCGAGGGCATAGTCGCTATGAGCTACCTGCTTCGACGTGACGGCTTTCACCAGTTGACGGATGCTGTCGGTGACAGCGCTGACACGGGCGTTTTCGTAGGGGATTTCCTTGGTTTTGAGAAGCTGTGTCGTCATGCGACCGTCGGGGGTGATGAGCAGTTTACCGATGTTGGCAAACTGGGTACCGGTCTGTGTGACGATAATGTCGCGACCGTCGAGGTTCTTGACGGGCACACCCTCGAAAATCTCGTGGGAATGGCCGTCGAGCACGACATCGATGCCGCGCGTATTGTTGACGAGCAGATGGGAATTGAAGCCCAGCGACTGGGTGGTCTCACCGACATGGGAGAGCAGCACCACATAGTCGGCACCCTCGCTGCGAGCTTTGTCGACGGCCTGCTGGATGAGCTGGTAGAAGGTTTTCGGCTTGAGGTCGTAGAGTAGGATGCCGTTGGTGTCGTAGAAGGCATAGCCCTCGAGGATCATCGTCTCGGGCGTGGTGGCTCCGACGAAGGCAATCTTCTTGTCGCCATACTGATGGACGACGTATGGTGCGTAGTAAGATTCGGGGGCACCAGCATCGAAGAAATTGACGCAGGTGACGGGAGCACCGATCTGTTCCAGCAACTGACGCATGCGGGGCACGCCATAGTCGAACTCATGATTGCCCAGCGTCAGGGCGTCGTAGTCCATCAGCTGCATGATGTCGGCAATATACTGTCCCTTCGAGATGGCGCCGGTGGTGTTGCCCTGCAGGAAGTCGCCTACACAGACGGCACCGGCATAGGCCGTATCCGAACGGTTGATGGCGTCGCGCAGTCCGGCCATTGTCTGGTAGCCGTCGATGCCGCAATGGACATCATTCTCGTAGAGTATCACGATGCTCTTCTGAGCAACATTGGCCTGGCAGCCCATCAGGAGGACCACGGCGAAGAGGAAGGTTGTCTTGATTATCTTCATGACGGTTATATCGTTGAATTACGTTTTCTGCGGCAAAAGTACGAAAAAAAAGCGGACCGACCAAACGTCAAAGCGATTTTTTTATGCGGCGGGACTAAACCTTTTGGAGATTGCGACGTCAAAGGAATAAACAAAAACTAAATGCAGGTTCTACGTTATACAATTCTATTGATAGCGTGCGTCTGGGGAGTGCTCGGTATGAGCGGTCAGACGCGCAAGGACAGCGTGACGAATGTAAAGACGCTGGAGGGTGATACCATTGCCGAGGTAGTTGTGACGAGAAACGTGAAGAAGATGGTCATCAAGAACGACACGGTGGTGTATAACGCCGACGCCTACCAGGTGCCCGAGGGTTCGGTGATTGAGGCGCTGGTGGAAGCCTTGCCGGGCGCAAAGATTGACGACGACGGCAAGATTAGCATCAACGGCAAGGACGTAAAACGCTTCAAGATGGACGGTCGCGACTTTATGACGGGCAATAACGACGCGGTGATGAAGAACCTGCCGTCGTACGTGGTGGATCAGGTGAAGGCCTACGACGAGAAGAGCGACCTGAGCAGGATGACGGGTATCGACGACGGCAACGACGACTTTGTGCTGGAATTTGTGACGAAGCGCAGTGCCCGTCGCGGCCTGCAGGCCAATCCCGACGTGGGCTATGGTACGCACAACCGCTATGGCGTCCGTCTGACGGCCATGAAGCCTTTTGGCGACGTGCGCTACACGTTTATGGGCAATGCAAACAACGTGAACGACCGCAACTTCACCGGTCGCGGCGGTCGCGGACGCGGCAACGGCCAGGGTCAGCGTGAGACGAAGACTGCCGCATTGGACGTGAGCTATGAGAAGCAGAACAAGTTGAAGTTGAGCGGTCGCGTGACGTGGAACCACAACGACGCCGACAACTGGAACAAGACGGGTTCCGAGAGTTTTGTCATCACGCGTGGCGGTGCTTTCTCGAACAGTGTCAACCAAAGTTACTCGCGTGCCAACAACTGGACGGGCAACATGAACCTGCAATGGACCATCGACTCGCTGACCACCCTGTCGTGGCGTCCGGACGTCAGTTTCAATACCAACGACAGTCGCAGCCACAACACGTCGGCATCGTTCAATGCCGATCCCTACAAATATGTCAGTGACCCGCTGAGCATCGAGGGTCTGCGGACGCTGGACGAAGACTCGCTGGTGGTGAACAGCAGGCAGAACAAGTCGCTGGGTTATGGTGACGGCAACAACATCAACTCGCAACTGCAGCTGTTCCGGCGTATCGGACGCAAGGGGCGCAACGTGGCGCTGAACTTCGGATTCAGCTATCGTGACGGCGACAACCAGAATGCCAGCCTCTCGGCAGTACACCTCTATCAGCAGAAGAACAGTCAGGGACTGGACTCCCTCTATCAAACCAACCGCTATAGCGTGTCGCCCAACAAGAACCTGAACTATTCGCTGGGCATTACCTATACCGAACCCCTGCTGACGTGGCGCACGGAGCGGCAGGCAAACGCTGATGAAGGGCCGCGCCCAGGAGCTTCCCCGCAGAGAGGAGGCGGTCGCGGACCATTCGGAAGGGGTAACGGCCCACGCGGATTCGGACAGCAGGGACTCTTCCTACAGCTGAACTACCGCTACCAATACAGCCATCAGAAGAGCGACCCCTTGACCTACGACTTCCCAGACTATACAGAGGAAGCCTTTGCCCAGGTATTGAACGAATACCGCGACTGGGCGACACTCTTCGGTTTTCTGGACAATCCCTATGAGAGCTATCTCAGTCGCGAGCTGAGCCGCTATTCCGAGCGTACAGAGTATAGCCATACCGCCGAAGTGCAGTTTCGCTACGTACGCGACAAGATGAACATGAACGTAGGCGTGTCGTTACTGCCTGAACGTTCACACTTCGTCCAAAACTACCTGAACACCCTTGTGGATACCGTCCGCACCGTGACCAACATCTCGCCAACGCTCAATATGCGCTACCGATTCAACCAGCAGACGAATCTGCAGGTCACCATGCGCGGTCAGACGCAGCAGCCCAGTATCACGCAATTGCTTGAAATATACGACGATACGGACCCATTGAACATCAACGTCGGTAATTCCGGACTGAAGCCTTCGTTCAACACCAACCTGCGTGTAAACTTCCTGATGATGCGCCGTCCGAAGACCGTTATCGACGCAGATGGCTTCGAGGTCCCCAAGAACCAGCGCAACTGGAGTTTTAACAGCAATGCCGGCGGACGCATCTCGCGACCGGAGAACATCAACGGCAACTGGAATGCCAACTTCGGCATGGGCTTCACCTTCAGCCTCGACACGCTGAACCTATGGGATATCACCGGTTCGCTGAATGCAAGGTATGATCACCGCGTGGGCTACGTGAACATCAACCACACGGCCATCGCCGAACGAAACGTGACGCATACCTATAACATCAATCCTGCCCTCTCGCTGAACTACCGCAACAAATGGTTCAGTTTCTCGCTGGACGGACGCACCACCTACGCACGTACCGACAACCAGCTACAGTCGTCAAACAACCTGACGACGTGGAACTTCCAGTATGGTGGCAGTACGAAGGTGACCTTCCCTTGGGGTTCGAACCTGTCGACCGATATGCACATGTTCAGCAAACGCGGCTATAGCGACGAAAGTCTGAACACCAACGAACTGCTATGGAACGCGCAGTTGTCGCACAGTTTTTTGCGTGGAAAGGTGCTTACCGTCATGTTGCAATGGTACGACATCCTGAACCAGCAGACCAATTTCACACGTATTGTCAATGCCAACGGCATTCGCGACAACGAGGTGAACGCCATCAATTCATACGCCATGCTGCACGTCAGTTATCGACTGAACCTGTTTGGCGGTAGAAACGGTGGTCGCGGTGAAGGGCGCAGAGGTCGTGGAGGCTGGGGCGGCGACCGTCCTCCCGGTGGTTTCCCGGGCGGTGATTTCCCGGGTGGTGGCTTCCCTGGAGGCAGCTTCGGCGGTGGTAACCGGCCATTTTGAAACCGTTTTGAAACAATAAAAAAGCTAAAAAGGATGGGGTGATATTTGGTCAGTCCATCTTTTTTTTGTACTTTTGCAGTCTATT
>CADCDY010000074.1:6607-19735 GCA_902800245.1 uncultured Prevotellaceae bacterium | reverse complement strand
TGAAGCTTTAAAGAAGGTCATGTAAGTTATGGATAGAAATCAAATAGTTCAACCAGAGAACATCGTCTGCAAGAAGCCGACGCTGATGAACGACAACAACATGCACTATTGCCCGGGCTGTAGTCACGGTGTGGTGCATAAGCTCATTGCCGAAGTCATCGAAGAGATGGGTATGGAAGACAAGGCCGTAGGTGTATCGCCTGTAGGTTGTGCTGTCTTCGCGTACAATTATATAGATATTGATTGGCAGGAGGCTGCCCACGGTCGTGCACCCGCATTGGCTACAGGTATCAAGCGCTGCTGGCCTGATCGCCTCGTGTTCACCTATCAGGGTGATGGCGACCTGGCTTGTATCGGTACTTGTGAGACCATCCACGCCCTGAACCGTGGCGAGAACATTGTGATTATCTTCGTCAACAATGCCATCTATGGTATGACGGGTGGACAGATGGCTCCTACCACGCTGATTGGTCAGAAGACCTCTACCTGTCCTTACGGTCGTGATCCTCAGTTGCACGGCTATCCCCTGAAGATGGCTGACATCGCTGCAGGTTTAGAGGGTACATGCTATGTGACTCGTCAGAGTGTCGAAACCGTTGGCGCAATCCTCAAGGCGAAGAAGGCTCTGCGTAAGGCTTTCGAGGCTTCGATGGCAGGTAAGGGTTCATCGCTCGTGGAGTTCGTTTCAACTTGTAACAGCGGTTGGAAACTGACTCCCGCTAAGGCTAACGAATGGATGAAGGAGAATATGTTCCCCTTCTATCCCAAAGGCGACCTCAAAGACACAACGAACGAAATAATTATCAGTGGTTTCGGAGGTCAGGGCGTGCTCTCAATGGGTAAGATTCTGGCCTATAGTGGACTGATGGAGGATAAAGAGGTGACTTGGATGCCTGCCTACGGTCCTGAGCAGCGTGGTGGTACAGCTAACGTTACGGTGATTGTCAGTGACGAGCGTATCTCTTCACCCATCCTCAGCAACTATGACATTGCTGTTGTGCTGAACCAGCCCTCGCTCGAAAAGTTTGAACCGAAAATCAAGCCTGGTGGCATTCTCATCTACGACGGTTTCGGTATCATCAACAAGCCTACCCGCAAGGATATCACCATCTACGAAATCAACGCAATGGACAAGGCTGCCGAGATGAAAAACGGCAAGGTCTTCAACATGATTGTGCTCGGTGGCTTGCTGAAGGTGGCTCCTGTCGTTAGCGACAAGGGTGTGGAGAAGGCTCTCAAGAAGACGCTGCCCGAACGTCACCACGATCTCATCCCCCTGAATATGGAGGCTCTGAAGGAAGGCGCGAAGATTATCGAACAGATTTAACAATACTAACGGATGCCTGTCAGTGGGCAGTAGACTTATGTGGATGCTTGTTTTCACGCTATTGCCCTTGTCGGCATTGGCCTATGTCAGTTGGCACATCTGGTGTCTGCTGCCATTAGGATGGATATGGAAGGTACTCGTCATCTTGCTGATGACGGGTGCCTTTCTGCTTATGTTTGCTGGTATCTTCCGTTCTACTGACCGTTTGCCCATGCCATTGGCTGTAGGCATCTACGAGGTCGGCACGTCGAGCATCATCATATTGCTCTATCTGTTTATGCTGTTCTTGTTGCTCGATTTAGGCCGTCTGATTCGCCTTGTGCCGCGTAGTGTGCTTTACAATAACTGGTGGACAGCGGGCGGAATCGTGCTCTTCATGGTAGTTTTGTTCGTTTACGGCTACCTCCACTATCAGCATAAGTATCGCGAAGAACTGCATTTGACAACCAGCAAACCGATGGCGAAGCCCATGAAACTGGTGTTGATAAGTGATCTGCACATAGGCTATCACAACCGTCGTGACGAGCTGGCGCGTTGGGTGGATTTAATAAATGCCGAAGAGCCCGACCTGGTTCTCATTGGCGGGGATATCATCGACGGCAGTATGCGACCGCTCATTGACCAGCAGATGCACGAAGAGTTCCGACGTCTGAAGTCTCCAGTTTATGCGTGTATCGGCAATCACGAATACTATAGCGGTGAGCCGCGTGCCTGCCAGTTCTACAAGGATGCTGGCATCCAGCTGTTGCAGGATTCGTGTGCTGTTGTTGGCGACTTATGTCTCATCGGACGTGACGACAATACCAACATGCACCGCCTGCCGATAGGAAAACTGATGCAGCAGGCCGACCGCTCGAAGTACTGCATCCTGCTTGTCCATCAGCCTCACCATTTGGAGCAGGCTGAGCAACAGCATGTCGACTTCCAATTCAGCGGTCACACCCATCACGGACAGATATGGCCCATTTCGTGGATTACGGAACATGTCTACGAATGTGCTTTCGGTCGTCATCAGCGCGGCAATACGCAGTATTACGTCACCAGCGGCATAGGTCTCTGGGGCGGTAAGTTCCGCATTGGCACCCGCTCAGAATACGTCGTCGCTTATGTGCAGAGCGACGCTCAGAATAATAATAACTAACTATTAATAGATTGACTATGAAACGAGTATTTAATTTGGTATTGTTGGCACTGCTCGCTGGAGTAACAAGCGTGCAGGCCCAGACTGCAAGGAAGTTTACGTTGCCGCTGACGGACGACGGAAAGGCAGAAATGGTTTGTTTCCTGCCCCAGAACCCCTCGGGCAAAGCCATTGTCGGTGTGCCGGGAGGTGGCTATTCCGTCTTGTCGAACAGTCATGAGGGAATGATGGCTTCCGACTGGTTGAACAAGCAGGGCATTGCCTATTTCGTGGTGAACTACCGTCTGCCTCAGGGCGACCGCACAAAACCCATTAGTGACGTTGAGAACGGGTTCCGAACGGTACGTGACTCTGCTGCCGTGTGGGGCATTAATCCGCGTGACGTGGGTATTATGGGATTCTCGGCTGGCGGCCATCTGGCTTCGGTCATTTCGACGCTCTCTCCCTTCGAAGTACGTCCCGACTTCACCATCTTGTTCTATCCTGTTATCTCGATGGACGAACGCGTGTCGCACAAGTGGTCGTGCATCAACTTCCTGGGCAAAGAGGGACATAATGACCCCAAACTTGTGAATGCGTATTCTACCAATCAGGCCGTGCGTCGCCATCTTACCCCGCCCGCCTGTATCATTTCGGCCAGCGACGACCGTTTGGTGCCTTTCGTGACCAACGGATTGGAATATTATAAGGCAATGCGCAATGCCGGCAACGATTGTGCCATGTATGTGTATCCTACTGGTGATCACGGCTTTGGCTTCGGTCCTTGGTTCAAGTATCACGACCAGATGCTTGACGATCTCGGAGCTTGGTTGAAGGCTCGTCAGACACCGAAACCCGATGCCATCCGTGTGGCATGTATCGGCAATAGCATTACCGACGGATTCGGCATCGATATGGCTGGTGCTTACGGCTATCCCGCCGAGTTGCAGAAGCTGCTGGGCAAGGACTACTGGGTGAAGAACTTCGGTGTCAGCTCGCGTACATTATTAAATAAAGGCGACTATCCTTATATGAACGAACAGGCTTGGCGCGACGCGTTGGCATTTAAGCCCGACGTGGTGATTATCAAGTTAGGCACCAACGATTCGAAGCCCGAAAACTGGCAGTATGGCGCAGAATTCCAGCAGGACTTGGAGCAGATGCTGACGACGCTGTGCCCTGCGTTGGCTCAGCCTGTTGCCAAGAAGGGCAAAAAAGCCAAGAAGGCCGTAGTTCCGCAAAAGCCTCAAATCTACCTCTGCACGCCCATCCCTGCATTCAAGTCAACTTGGAACATCAGCGACGCTGTCATTGTCAACGAAATTATCCCCATCCAGCAGGCTGTTGCTAAAAAATATGGCGTGCAAGTCATTGACCTGCACACCCTCTATGCCAATGATGGCGATAAGATGCTTGACGATGGTATTCATCCTGACGGCAAAGGCGCTCACCGTATGGCAGAGATTATCGCTGCAGAGATGAAGAAATAAGATGTTCTCCGACCGAATCGGAGAACACCATACCATTAATCGAAAAATCCTGGCTGCTTATAGTCGATACCCAGTTCGCGGTCGACGGTAGCCAGGATTCCTTGTACCTGACCCAGCGCAAACATACGACCGAGCAGCGTGTAACCGGCATTGTGTCCGTGGCTGCTCTCGTCGAATACACCACCAGGCTCGTCGGTAAACGTCATTCCGTGATCCACACGCATCGGCAATTCAGGATTCTCCTTCTCGAAAATCCTACAGAGCTCGATGAGGTCTGCACGTCCGCCCAGATGGCTGGCCTCCGTAAAGTCGCCATTTGGGAAGATATGGCACGAACGCAGGTGTACAAAGTGGGTGCGCGAAGCAAACTTCTTGGCCAGTTCCACCACGTTGTTATATGCTCCAGCCGAAAGCGATCCTGCGCAGAATGTCAGGCCGTTATGCTTGTTGGGCACAGCATCGAGGAACCACTTGATATCCTCCTCTGTGCGCACGATACGCGGCAGACCGAGAATCTCGATGGGGGGATCGTCGGGGTGAACGCACATGTTCATGTTGCACTCTTCACACACGGGCATGATAGCCTCGAGGAAGTACTTCATGTTGGCACGCAGTTTAGCCTTGTCGATGCCCTTATACAGATCGAGGAACTCGCGGAACTTCTGCACGGGAGCCTCGTCGTTCTCGCTGAAATTGCCGCTCACGAAGCCCTGCGTCTTGATGACGATGTTCTCAACCAGCTTGTGGTCCTTCTCGGGAGTCATCGTCTTAGCCAGCTCGTCGCATTCGGCAATCACGCTACGACCTTCGCCCCAACCCTTGGGGAACTGGAACTTCTCCCATTCCTCGCGAGCACCTGGGCGCTTCAGGATATAGATGTCGAAATAGGCAAATTCGGCATAGTTGAAATAGAGGTTTGTGGCACCGTTGGGATTGTCGTGAAACAGATCTGTGCGTGCCCAGTCCAAAACGGGCATGAAGTTGTAGCAGATGCAATGGATGCCCTCTGCCGACAGGTTGCGCAGACTCTCCTTATACACCTCAATCTGGTGGTCGCGGTCGGGACCGCCATACTTGATGGTCTCAACGACCGGCAACGACTCTACCACGCTCCAGCGCATGCCGTAGCTCTCGATATACGTCTTCAAATCATGAATTTTCTCGCGTGTCCAAACCTCACCGAGGGGCACGTCGTGCAGTGCGGTGACGATACCCTCGACACCGATTTGTCTCAGTTGTGCAAGCGTAATCTTGTCCTTCTTGCCAAACCATCTCCAAGTTCTTTCCATAGTTCTTAATTTTTTGATTCGTTATTATGTTATTTCGTTATTTCGATTTGTCATTCGTAACGCATCGACCTTGCCGGATGAATGTGCGAAATCAGGAAACTCGGTGCGATGAGCACAAACAGCGACACCAGCAGCGTCACCACATTCAACAGCACGATAATCGGGATGTTCAATTCCATCGGAGCCGTATCGACGTAGTAGCTGGAAGGGTCGAGGTGTATGAATCCCGTCTGCTGTTGCAGTACGACGAGACCAATGCCGATGATATCGCCCACGAGCATTCCCCGTCCGATGATGAAGGCTGCAAACCACAAGAACGTGTGGCGCACGGTTTTGTTGCGCATACCCAAAGCCTTGAGGATACCAATCATCTGCGTCCGTTCGAGGATGATGATGAGCAGTCCGCTAATCATCGTGAATCCTGCCACGCAAATCATCAGCGCAAGGATAATCCACACGTTGATGTCGAGCAGTTCCAACCACTGGAAGACGTGCGGATGGGCTTCACGAATGGTCTGCGACGTGATAATCGCGCCGTATTTGTCCGTTCGGCGATTGACTTTTGCCACAACCTCCTCGGCCACCTGGTCCAGCTGGTCGAAGTCGTCTACGAGCAGCTCCGCACCGCTGCACTGGTCTGGTTCCCAACCATTTAGGCGTATGGGGACGTTATAATCCGTAAAGCACAACGACTGGTCGAATTGTGTCATATTGGTCTCGTAGATACCCGTGATGGTGAACTTTCGGGCGCGGACGTCGTCGTTGCCAATGAAGTAGGCATAGACCTTCTCTCCGGCCTTCAGCTGCAGTTTGTCGGCCATCATACGCGAAATGAGCAGCGGATATTTCGACTGGCCGTCGGTGAATTTCGGCATCTCGCCCTCTACGATATGTTCGCTGAGGAATGTCGTGTCGTAGTCGCTGCCCACGCCTTTGAATACAACGCCCAGAAAGTCGTCGTCAGTCTTCAGGATGCCCTGCGTCAGTGCGTAGCGCTCTACGTGGCGGATGCCCGGCAACTGCTTTATCACGTTCATCTGCGAATCGCTGATACTGATGGGTACTGGTGACGACAACTGTTGCGCCAGATAGCTCTCCACCTGTATGTGACTGCCGAATCCCACTACCTTGTCGCGAATGGTATGCTTGAAACCAAACACGACGGACACCGTGATAATCATTACCGCCAGTCCGATGGCCACTCCGATGGTGGCTATGCGGATAGCAGGGCGGCTGACCTCACGGCGCTGACCTTCAGAACCGTTGATGCGGCGGGCAATGAATAGTGGAAGATTCAAACCTATGAATTATGAACTATGAACTATATACTTTATGCGTCGCGTCCAGGATAGGCTTCCAGTGCCTTGCGCAATACGAAGAGTGCACGTTCCAGGTCTTCCTTCTTCAGCACGTAGGCTATACGAACCTGCTTTGTGCCGGCACCAGGAGTCGTATAGAATCCGGCGGCAGGAGCCATCATCACCGTCTCGCCCTCGTAGTTGAACTCGGACAGACACCAGCGACAGAACTTTTCGGCATCGTCGACAGGCAGTTGGGCAACGGTGTAGAATGCTCCCATAGGGATGGGTGAATAGACGCCAGGGATGCGGTTCAGGCCGTCAATCAGACACTTACGGCGCTCCACATACTCGTCGTACACCTCGCGCAGATACTCCTCGGGCGTCTCCAGTGACGCTTCGGCCACAATCTGTCCAATGAGGGGAGGGGAGAGTCGTGCCTGACAAAATTTCATCACGGCCTTCCTCACTTCTGCGTTCTTCGTGATGAGCGCACCGATACGGATACCGCACTCCGAGTAGCGCTTCGACACGGAGTCAATCAGGATGACGTTCTGCTCGATACCCTCCAAGTGGCAGGCCGAGATGTAGGGCGACCCCGTATAGATGTATTCGCGATACACCTCGTCCGAGAACAGATACAGGTCGTACTTCTTCACCAGGTCGCGAATCTGATTCATCTCGCGGCGTGTGTACAGATAGCCCGTAGGGTTGTTCGGGTTGCAAATCATGATGGCGCGCGTGCGATCGTTGATCAACTCCTCAAACTTCTCCACCTTCGGCAAAGAGAAACCCTCCTCGATGGTCGTCGCAATGGTGCGAATTTTGGCACCAGCACTGATGGCAAACGCCATGTAGTTGGCGTAGGCAGGCTCAGGCACGATGATTTCGTCGCCCGGATTGAGGCACGACAGGAATGCAAACAGCACCGCCTCCGAACCTCCCGAGGTGATGATGATATCGTCAGCCGTCACATTAATATTATATTTCGCATAGTAGCTGACGAGTTTCTCGCGATAGCTTAGATAGCCCTGCGAGGGTGAATACTCAAGAATGTTGCGGTCTATCTGCTTCAAGGCGTCCAGTGCCACCTGCGGTGTAGGCAGGTCGGGCTGTCCGATGTTCAAATGATAGACCTTCGTTCCACGTTTTTTTGCTGCGGCAGCAAGGGGTGCGAGCTTCCTGATAGGCGACTCGGGCATCTCCAGTCCGCGTACTGATATTTCTGGCATTGTTCTTAATTTACGTAAATCGACTGCAAAATTACAAATAAAAAATGAGCCCACCAAACCTCAGCCCACCTTTTTGCATTTATTAGTCCTCTTTATTGATGGTTGTGTCTCCAGCAGACGACTTGGGGCACGGGCATAGAACCTGCGCTCTGGCGGTTTCCAGTATATGTCAAAATCTAAACTTCTAAACATCTAAACTTCTAAACAAAAGCTATTGTTAAGATATTTCGCAACAAGCAAAATGGCGCAAAAAGCTGGGTTTGGAGATAAAAATTGCTACCATACTAGGGCGCAAAATTTCCCTAGTGAGGGAACAAATTTTTCCTTTAATGGTAGTTTTTAGCGCGATTTCAGGTCAAAAATAATGTAAAGAAAAATAAGCAATATTCTCGTCTCGTCGATGGCTTGAATACTGCTCACAGACGGTTTGAATACTGCTCGCTGGTTGTTTGAATACTGCTTTCGGTTTACCGGTAGTAAGCTGGCAATCTAAAGGAACTAAGCGGGCGGCCTACCGGTAGTAAACCGACGACGCAAAGGAAGTGGTCAGCCAACGACCAGAGAGAATCTCAGCCCTAATGCATTTGCTATAAGCATGAACGTAGAGAGCTGCATATCAGTCTGCCCCTGCTCAAGCGCAGATATGTACTCGCGCTTCTTGCCGATGCGCTCACCCAGCTGCTGCTGGGTCAGTTTCTGGCGCTTGCGCTCGTCACGTAGTAACTCGGCATAGTACCAAGCCTTGGCCTTTGCCTCAAACTCCTCACGGCTGGGAGTTCCCTTCTCACCATACGTCTCTGTCAAATGTTGTGAACCGGTTTTCAGCCCGGCCAGTTTCTTTTCATCAAGCTTTATCATCTTCTTGTCCTCCTTGGATATATTTGTTTAAAATCTGATGGGCGGTTTCTATCTCACCCTTATATTGCTTGGTGTCCTTTTTCAAGAATGAATTCAAGAAAAGCACCTGTTTGCTCTCCATGAACGAAACGGAATCAACAGCAAATACTATCGTGCGATGCTCATTGGTGCCCACTGAAATACGTGGTAGTATTCATCGTACTCCGCAGAGTGGAAAGTTTCTCTAATATCTTCGTTCATGCTGCAAAAGTAATACATTTATTCCAAATATCCAAATAATTGGAAGAAAAATATTCATTTACCGTTCTAGCAAGGTCCTGTAGCAGCCAGTTTACGAACAGCAACACGCCCGAGGCGACAAAGTTTAGATGTTTAGAAGTTTAGATGTTTAGAAGTTTAGATTTTGGTATATATGTAAATATAAAAATTATAATTTTTTTCTTTTTTACTATAAATGCTAAACTTCTTAACTTCTAAACTTTTGTATTTCCCTGCCACAGTCACTGTGGCTTCTTTTTGTGGCACCTGTAGATATTTTGACTATGACTTTTTATTACTATAGGTTCTGTTCTTATTGCCGCCATGTGATTCCAAATAGCCGAACTCAGTAAGTTGGCGAAGATAGCGCTTGGCAGTAGTGGCGTTAAAGCCAAAGTGGCTGACTATTTGTTCTGTGGTGAATTCGTCCTTATCGGCCACAAATCCCAAAATATCGACCATTTTCTCTGCCAAAGAGGGCTTTATCGACCATTTATCGACCATTTTCTTCTGTAAATCCAGTTTATCGACCATTTTCTCACTTGTGGATTCCAGATAGTGGTCGATATCTGCTTTCAGATGTTGGCAATGCAAGCGAGTCATACAATCGATGAAAATGCTGATATCCTCATGCTCGCGAGTATCTATCAGAGCCTGAATATACTCTGCTTTATCCTCTTTCAGCACCTTGGTCGGCAATACGTCAAACTCCATTTGTAGCAGATTCATCAGCAGACGACAAGTGCGCCCGTTGCCATCAGCCCAGGGATGAATTGTCACCAACTCAAAGTGTGCCCAGAAACTCAGTTCGTAGATGGCTGCAATGTCGTTACCATCGATAGCTTTGCGGCGTTTGTTAAGTTCCTCGCAGAAAGCGGCCAGACGTGCAGGCACTTTCAAGTATGACATATACGACTTGCCGCCCAGTCCTGCCGTAACATTCAGTTTGCGCAGTTCGCCCTTTGCAGCGGAGAAATCACCACCAGCAGCGTGATACTCACTACCCGTCCGAGCCATCACCTTCGACGCCAGCAGAACAAGCCAATCAACCGTAATATCTTCATGCTGCTTGATCCATTGCATCCCATAGTCGTAGGCCACTTTCAGGTCGAGGTTCATCTGCTGCTCCATCATTGTGCGCTTACTGCTGGTGATACCTTCGTCGAACAGCAGTTGTGCTTCCACCTCCGTCACCGTTGAGCCTTCAATGGCTGTCGAGTGGGTAATGATAGAGTATAGGTAGAACTTCTGGTAGTCTATCTGCTCTGATATGCCCAACTCCTTATGTTGCTGGAGCAATCGAATCAATATGTCTTTATCTTCTTTTTTCATATTTCGCTTGCAAAGTTACAATTTTTATTTCACATCAGCCATCAGACCTCATACATCCGACATCTTTCAACCATATTTCGCTTGCAAAGATAATCAATTATTTCGAAATGATCAAGGTTCTTTTTCATATAGTTCACATTCTGATTATTCTACTTTTCTAATTATTCCTCTTTCTTCTGGATTAGCATTATACCGAACCTTCTTACCTTCAACTTTTGTGATCCACTCTTCTCCTTCTCTTTTCACATAGTAGCAAAAAAAAGGAAAATCCTTAGATACTGCAAACCCATCGACAATTTTAATTTGGCTTCTTAAATCACTATATTTTTCAGATGTTTCAATACCTTGTCTTATTGTTGACATTATGCTATATTCTTCATCATATCTTTTAAGTTCAATAATATGTGGGATTGAATCTTTTCCTTCAAGAACAGATTGATTCATTAGTTCATTTGCACATCGCAAAGGTCCTGTAATAAGTTCAGGCTGGCCATCATTGACCATTTTAATTAGGCTCCGAATCAAAACTCCACCATAATTATTATCAGAAGAGGAGAAGCATATGTCTATACCGCTATAGTGCCAAAATAGCAATCCTGCCTCACGGTTACGTTTATAAGTACAAGAATAAAAAGATGATTCCAATATCTTTTCTTTTCCTTTATTATCTTTATATGTCTTGATTATTATTTCCTTTGCTTTTTCATTTTTATAGTAAAATTCAATTTCCGCCAAGTAGTACTTAGTTCCATCAGGTTCTGGACCAAATACTATAGCAACATTACCAAGCAAATACTTCGCAACCTCATCAAAGAACTCCTGGAACTGAGATATTTCAATAAAATCATTCGGATTCTTTTTGGTAGCGAGGAACTTTTTGAAGTTGTTTTTTTCATCCATAATTGTTTGTTTATATTCAAAAGAGGTTAAAGAAGAACAACACAGCAGCATATCTGGTGTTGATACCACTGGCTGTACCTATCCTCATATTGTTATTGTCGCGTATGGTGCCATCAGAACTGATAGTACCAAGACGCATATTGTTGTTATTACGTACAACGCCATCAGAACTAACAGTCCCCAGTCGCATGTTGTTCTTATCTCTGATGGTACCATCTTTCTCGATAGTGCCAACCCTCATGTTATTATTATCTCTGATGGTGCCATCATCGAAGATCTTGCCAATACACATATTATTGGCATTGCGAATCGTCCCGTCAGACTCAACTTTGCCAAGCTGCATGTTGTTACTATCGCGGAAAGACTGGGCATTCCCAATGCTTCCAACGAGTGTAAATAACAACAATATTAAAATCAATCTGTACTTCTTATCCACATCGTCATAGTATGTATTTACGTCAATAACGTTATTCCATATAGATGCATAATGCAAAGGCCAAGCCGGATCAAGACAATAAAGACGAAGAGTGGCTAGGTCAAACTGAGAATATCCAATTACAACAACGGAATGCCCTTCCTTTCTTTGTGGATCCCATAATCCAATTTGTATAGGATAACCTTTATCTAATTGTTCTATGATCATATCATGTAACTTTTTCAGATTATCTCTATCGCGGTTTCTGAGTACACATACAGCGACTGGTATCTTGTTGTTGAATGAGTTTAAAAGTTTTGAACGTAATTCCCTCAACGAATATCCCCTAGTAGTACTATACTTTAATTGTCTCTTTAGTTTCTTTACATATTCAGGTGCTTTTGTACTGACTCTATATAATAGGTCATCTCTATTAATTATTTCATAAAACATCAGCAGCATCATAAGGCTATACACGGCACTCCTACCTTCAAGATTACCTTGTCTTAGGAATACTTTTGTAAATTTCCCATCCCTGCCGTAGGTATGAAGTATTCCCTTCTCTATAAAAATATTATCTATGATATTTATTTTTTCAGTTCCTTACGAGTAAGAGCGACATTGCCACTATTCTTATTCAGAAATTCCTCAATCAACTCATCCGTTCTCATTTCCTTGATTCTCTCTTCTCGCTTACCAATCTTATCTGCGAAAAGAAGCTTGAAAATCTCTGTTTTTATTCTTTTCTCTCCATTAATCCATCTACTTTGATGTAGTGAGACAAGTTCCTGACGTGATAGACTTGCCATCATGCCGATGCATTTTTCCAACTCTGATTCATCCCATTTCGTATAATGGAACCTTCTGGCTTGCTTCAAAATGTAAGTAAGTTCTTTCATAATGATGATGTTTAAAGTAGTTATTTTCTAATGTTCCAAGTAATACAATGAAGGGCTCCTCCTTCTTTGGCAATTTCTCTCAAACGGAAACCTCTTACTATACAGTCTGGGTTTGCCTCTCTGATATACTTCAAGGCTTGCTTGTCTTCAGGTATTCCAAATGTTGGAACAATAATCTTGTTTCCCACTTGTAGATAATTGACATAAGCCCAATTGAAATCTCTGTTTGGATTTGGTACATCAAAAAGCATTTCTATCACCTCGAATCCTACAACCTCCAAGTGGTATATGATTTCATCTGCCTCTTCTGGAAAAGAATCTCGATGATTGCTCATTAAGACTCTATTATCACCAGCCCAATGAACAAGGCCGTCTGCATGTCCATAAACATCAGCATTAGGCTCTTGTGGATTATCACAATGCCAAGGTAGGAAAATAATTCTTGAATCAAGAACGTGACCTATGTAGTCACAAAAGTCTGGGTCATATTTCTCCTTTCCGTTTTCTTGGAACACCTTATCCGTGAGCACTAAATGTCCTGCACACGTAATAACGTTTCCTCCATCCAGTGTAATATCATAATGGCTCATATTGCAATGATTAAGGATTCTATCGGCTATGGCATGTGAATCCGTGAGATAATCATCTCCAGAGTCTTTCAGGTAGTCTGGATTGTAATTGTAAACGATGAAGCGGTCATCAGATATCTG
>CADCDY010000074.1:0-6566 GCA_902800245.1 uncultured Prevotellaceae bacterium | reverse complement strand
ATTAAAGTTATCGACTGGTATATCAGATAAACTTGGCAATAAATCTTTAAGATTGCGTTCCTGCTTCTTAATCTCCTGACGGAGTCGCTCAGCCTCTTCATAGCTATGAGGGACAACCACTTCGCTATCATCGAGAGTCGCTCCAGGAATTTGTTCAATCCAGTCAAACATAACGTTCACGATGGTTGCAATCTTATCTATTGAAAAGATAATATGTTCTTTTTGCAACCAATTAGAAATAGATCTGACGGCAGAATTGAAATCTGGCCAGCCACCATAGCCAACTTCAACATTCCAGTAATTACCGAAAGCATCGTCAATGACATCCCAAATATTGTCTGGGAGTTCGAACTCAATGCCATTTAAGACTACTTTGTGCATCACATCAGGAGAAAATGCTCCTGGAGCTTTGGGGTCTAAAAGAAACTTTTCCATATATCAACGTATTTGCGATTTCGTGTGCAAAGATAGAACGATTTTGCTGTCGAACCAAATTTTTGGAGCAAAAAATCATGCCTCGCTAACAATTGTTAACTCGCTGAAAATCAACAAATTAAATATATAATTTATATAAAAATATACAGGGGTTTACCCCTGTTAAAATTATAATAATTATATAGCAATAAAAGGACGATTTACATTTTTTAAGGATGCGTTTAGTATGATGCACAAAAATAGGAGTAACACCGCTATGAACGCAGCTCCCAACTATGTTTAGATGTCCCTGTCAAATTCTTTTTATCTCTGCATATACCACGTTAATGTCGCTATTATTTTGCTGTCTCAGCTTTTCTTCGTACCTTTGAGTTTCGTTCGAAGTTACTTTCGCTCGAAAGAACAAAAAAAACAAGTTTTCTTTGGTTCTTTGCTCGCTTATTCGTACCTTTGTCGTCTCAATATAAATTAATGTACACGCGTATGAAGATTATTAATTCGCACTATATTCCGCTGCCAGAGCCTCGCTGGCTGATAGTTGATCCCAAAGGCAGCATCTATGAACAACTGGGTACGATGACTATCGTTGCGGATGCGACGAAAGAAAAAGGTGAAGGTGGTATCACGACTTATGCCCATCCCGTTGTGGCTCATACTGCTATTGACACACCTGAAGAGAAAGGTGACACTTTGCAGATTTATACCATGCTGACCCCCGCCAATGGAATGGTGCTTGACGATGTGTTGTTGGACGATTGTACGCCGCTGTGTCTTTCCAAACACCGCTCGTTGAATTATTTGAGGTTTAATGCGCTGTATTTTAAGCTCACCCGTACGCATTATGAGGATTTCTATTTGGAGGATTTCATTGAAGACCTGAAATTCTATGCCATCAAGCTTATATTCCCTGAGAAGGAGTTGCAAGAGATTCACATCACCACGTTTAGTGACAAGGAGCATGCTGAACGTGGTAGCCTTCTGATAAACGACCTGACTGAAATTCTGTTTATGGTGCCATTCTGGGCATACGCTGACAAGGAAGGCGTACATATCAAGTGGGATGAAATCTTTATGGAGTACGTCAATCAGGCACGTGCCTATCTGAAAATCAACCCCAATTATCGATTCCATTTCAGCTCATCATTGGAGATTCTTGAGCCATTGATTGACAAGCTGAACAACGAGTTGAACGACTATCTGGAGCGTAAGGAGGAATAGGATGGAGCTGGACGATATGTTTCTGATGGGTAAGCGCCCGATTACGCTACGGCTGGTGCTGGGTTTGATGGAGGATGCGGACAACAGTCTGGAGACCTACCGTTGGGCCACGCCTGCGCTGTTGCATTCCATCCACACGAAGGACACGACGCTTTCCGATTACGTGAAGGAGGTGTTCGAGCAGAAGGGACTGACGCCTTATAAACCTTATAAAGAGGAGGAGCAGACGGAGAAGTTGTCGGCAGAGGAGCAGCTGAAGAAGGTAAAGATGGACGAATTCATGATGCGCTCGAAGGCGAAGATAGCGTTGGAGGAGCTGATGGCGCTGAAGGATGCCAAGGGCTTGCCGCTGTTCTGTCAGAAGAACCACTGGTGGGCTGTGTTTCGCATCTTTGTGGACCTGCAGGTGTGTGGCATCAGGGAGAACCGCTATAAGGAGTTCATAGAACTGATAGAAAAACTACAATTGAACAAGGTGAATGCCGAGCTGGATATGGCCACACTGAGCAATATCACGCAAGACATCTTCCGATTCCCGTTCACCATGTGGGAACTGAAGGTTCCAAAGGATGCCAGTACGCGTTGGCTGACGGCCTTCGAACGCATGAATCAGTTGGCTGAAACGCTGAAGAAATCGCTGAGGATGAAGGGCTTCTAAACGGCCTTAAAACTGATAGTTCGGCTGAACGACTGAACGTAAAAATGATACTTCTGAGACCTCAAATGATAGGGGTCTCAGTTTTATTTATACCTATTTTTATATGGCTAATTTCGCGGTGAGAAAAGTTCTCAGCGGGGTCAAAATCGGGCCCCGTCAATGTCAAATTTTTAAATCGTGTTATTAGCATTTATGGCGACGATTACAATTCAAAAGAAGCTTTCAGCCATGACGGAGCAGATTGCTACCGCCGAGCAGCTGGAAGGAGTGTTTAACAATCCTGAGACTTACCGCAAGGTGTGTCAGATTCGCGAGGCTCGCAAGAAGGGCGACCTGAAGAAAGCCAACAGCATCAAGAATTCGCTGGAGGGACTTATCTTCGTGGCCGACGACTTTGCCGAGTGTGAGAAGCCTGTCAACATCGTAGTGAATGGTAAGAAGCAGGAAGTGATGGAGCTTGGCAAGTGGCGACTGCAGAAGTCGGCCCACCTGAACGGACTTGCCGTGCTCGATGTGGATCACTTGGAGCAGGATCCTCGCGTGCTGTTCCGTCAGTGGTCGGATGAGCAGCTGCGCGAGTTGGGCGTGCTGCTGGTGTTCGTTACCTCTTCCAATGAGGGTATCAAGTTAGTGTTCATCGCTCGCAAGGAGTGGGGCAATTTGATTGAGAATGCCTGTGAACTGGCCCGTCAACTGGGACTGAAGGCCGACGAGAGTGGCAAGGATGCCTCGCGCATGTCGTTTGCGCCCTCGCGTCAGGCAGGCGACATCCTCTTCTATGACGCTGAGCGCATGTTCAGCTACGAAAATCCTGAGTACGACGAGCTGTTTGGTGAGGCCTATCGCAAGGGTGACAGCAAGGGTGCTGGACCACAGGAAGTTCAGAGTTTAGATGTTAAGAAGTTTAGCATTTCGAACTTGAAGTACAAGAATGTGGCCGTGCAGAAGATTGTTGATTGTTGGGTGGGCGACAAACAGCCAGAGCCTGGCGAGCGTCACAAGACCTCACTGGAGTTGGCCGACCAGCTGCGCTACATCTGCGACGCTGACCCTGCAGTGATTGAGGCCGTACTGCGCGCTCAGCCTTGGGTGCAGGCTATCGTCAACGAGCGTAACGAGAACGTCGCTCAGACCGTCAAGTCGGCACTTGCCTACAAGGAAGAGAAGCGCATGCCCAAACGCATGTACCACGCCTTGCGTGACGCTGGTGTCGACGAGCTTTCTGGGCTTAGCAAGCACCGCCTGCCCTATGGCGATTGGGCTCGCAGACTGAACAAATTGCAGTTGGGATGCTATGCTCCAGCCGTTGCCTACATCGACGACGATGAGGTCAAGCCAGGTGGTGTGATTACCGCTGCCGGCATGTTCGACACGCTGCTCACCAAGACGCAGTATCAGGACTGGGAGGGCTATCAGCACCGCCTGAATATTATGTCGATAGTCGTTGGCGGACCAGCCACAGGTAAGGGTTTTGCCGTGAAGCAGGACGAGTACATCATGGAGGTGTTGCGCGAGGCTGATGCCGAGGGGCGTGAGTTGGAACGTCAGTACAAAGAGGGACTGAACGAGCGCGAGACGTCGCAGAAGGAACAGAAGAAAGAGGCGTTGAAGCGTCCTACGGCCGTCGTGCGCGACTGCCCTGTAAAGACCTCGAACAACGTGATGTACCGCCGTATGCAAAATGCGACAGTGCCCACGGCCGAGGGTGCACTTTACTACTATCATCTCTACACGTTTGCTGCCGAGCTGTTGTCGATTGTGAAGGCGTCTGGCTCGTTTCAGGAGAAGCGTGACGTGATGCTGCACAGTTTCCACAACGAGATGAACGGTGTGGACTACAGCAACAAGGACAGCGTGAATGGCCTGTTCCCCGTATTCTATAATATGGTGGCTACGGGTACGAGCACGTCGCTCAAGAAGTTCATCAACTCCAGCAACATCGGCGACGGTCTGGCCATGCGACTGAGCGTGTTTGTAATGCCTACGGGCAATTTCAAGATGCGTCCGATGTCGAAGAAGCCCAAGAGCATGCAAGCAGCCAACGAGATGAAGATGTGGGCACGCCGATTCGACAGTCTGCAGGGTGAAATCAAGGGCTTGGACAAGTTGGTGGCTCATGTCTATAACATGGTGGCGCTGCGTGCCGAGGAGGCCAGCAACGCGGGTGACGAGGTGACGCTGACCATGATGAAGCGCATGCAGGACAAGGTGATGGCACTCTGTATTCCGCAGGTCATTTCGACGCAGAAGTCGTGGGACGAGTTCCAGCAGACGATGACCGTGAAGATTACCCGTCAGCATCTGGACTTTGCCACGCTGATGTTCGAAGTGCTCTATGCCTGCGAGGAAGCATTGTTTGGACTGATGTGGCAGGACTACTTCGACAACGAGCAGCGCGACGAACAGCCACGCATCATGTACGACAAGACGAACGACTACTTCCAGCAGTTGGCTCAGGAGTTTACCACCAACGACGTGAAAACAATCTGGGGCTACACGTCGAATGCCACCGCCTCAGGACGCATCCGAAAGCTGATTGAGGCAGGCGTTGTGAAGAAACTGCGACAGGGACACTTCCAGAAGTTGAACGCTACGTGTGGATTAGTTAAAAATCCATAACAAATGCGGGGGGATATTTGACTTTTGGCGGGTGGGGGAGTCAAAATAAGTAATAACAATACTTTTATCAACATTTTTAACAACCAAACTTTATGAAAAGACTTTTTCTTTCGTTGACGGCTCTTGCGAGCCTGACGGCTTGGGCTCAGTTCGGTGCGCCCAGACAGAATCCCGTGGTGCCTTCAGTGACGGCAAACGTGACTGAGGACTTCAAACCCGCTACGACGAATCAGGAGAACAAGCAGTTCCCCGCAGTGAACTCCCAGCGCATGGTTCGTGCGCAGATCGTGGCTCCTAAGGCTACGTTCGTGGGGCTCGACATTGCGGGCAAGATCTATGAGATGACCAAGGACGCGAACGGCGTTTGGACGGGTACGTCGGAGCCTCAGGACGAGGGTTTCCACTACTATCAGCTGAACATCGACGGTGCCTCTGTGCCCGACCCGAACAGCCTGTATTTCTATGGTGCGAGCCGTTGGGGCAGTGGCATTGACGTGCCTGCTCAGGACGAGGATTTCTACACGGTGAAGAACGTGCCTCAGGGCTCTGTCAACGAGGTGTACTATTATTCGACGGTGACTGAGCAGATGCGTCACGGATACATCTACCTGCCCAACGAGTATTACACGAATCCCACGAAGAAGTTCCCCGTGCTCTACCTGCAACACGGCATGGGTGAGAACGAGACGGGCTGGAGCGCTCAGGGCAAGACAGGTATCATCATGGATAATCTCATTGCTGCTGGCAAGGCCGTGCCGTTTATCATCTACATGGACAATGGTCTGAATGCGCGCAAGCCGGGCGAACAGCCTGGATTCGGCGGCTTCGGTGGCCCGCGTCCTCAGGGTGCGCCTCAAGGTGCGCCTGGTCAGCGTCCTCAGGGTGGTCCTCAGGGTGGCCCTGGTCAGCGTCCCCGCATGGGTGGAGCTGGTTTTGCACAGATGGCTCGCCGCATGGGCGGTGCCTTCGAAGAGGTGCTCATCAAGGATATCATTCCGATGGTGGAGAAGAACTACCGCGTCATTGCCGACACAGAACACCGCGCTATGGCAGGCCTGTCGATGGGTGGTATGCAGACTCACGGCATCACACTGAACAACCCCAAGACGTTCGCCTACGTAGGCATTTTCAGCGGTGGTACCATCGGAGCCGACGAGCTGACGGATGCTGCTGACTTCAAGGCTACCAACAAGGTGCTGTTCATGAGTGCGGGTGGTCGCGAGACGGGTATGGCCGAGGGCGACGGAAGCGTTGGCAAGGCCGCTGAGGACTTGAAGAAGCTGGGCATCAACGCCTATTCGTACATCTCGCCCGAAACTGCCCATGAGTGGCAGACGTGGCGTCGCAGCCTCTATCAGTTTGCGCAGCTGCTGTTCAAGTAAACCGGCTAAAAGATATTAAAAAGGTGGGCTGACGTTTGGTTAGTCCGCTTTTTTTTCGTAATTTTGCCATCAATATGTTGAAACGACAAGAATTACAAACTAATTAAAACAAAAGATATGAGTAAGATTGAACTGAAACCGGCCTCGGTGTTCGAGGAGTTTGCGAAGATTAACCAGATTCCGCGTCCGTCGAAGCGCGAAGAGAAGATGATTGCGTACTTGAAGGAGTGGGGCGAGAGCCACGGGTTGGACAC
>CADCDY010000073.1 GCA_902800245.1 uncultured Prevotellaceae bacterium | reverse complement strand
ACTATTATCAATCATGCTGCTGGCCTTTGTTGTTATGACGGGGCAAGCGAAAGAGAAAGTAATTGTGTGGGAACAGCCCACTACCGAATATGGAATCTACGGTGACGGATTCTTCAACCTTGCCCTCGATGTGAAGAAGGTCGAGCTGAAGGATAACGAGACCGTGGTGTATATCACGGCGTATCAGCGGTCAGACTATCCCGACTTCTGGTTCCAGTTTGCCGGAGACACCTATCTGAAAATTGGAGAGCAGCGCTATACCATCACGTCTGCCGACGGCATAGAACTCAACCAGCACCTTCAGACGAACAAGGACTTCAAGCGCGATATGGCCTTCCACTTCCCGCCGCTGCCAAAGGGTACGAAGGTATTCGACTTCATCGAGGGTGACGGACAGGGTGCTTTCCAGATTAAGGGCATCAAGCCGGTGGAGGAACGTTGGAAGCAGATCTTCCCTTCCTACTGGCGCGACGACCAGGGTGACTGGAAGATAGCCTTCTTTGAGGATTGCGCCATCTACGACTGCAAGTTTTGGAACTACAAACAGTGCGACGTGAACTCTAAGACCGGTGAGGCCGCTATCGTCATGACTAACGGTAACGATGAATTGAAAGTCGTCATCGGCAAGGACAAGAAAGGACAGCGTCCGATACAGATTGGCAGCGATAAGGCTGTGTATTCAATGATTACCAGTCGTTTCATGCCCGACTATCCCACGAAGGACACACGTGCGGAGTTCGTTGACAATGGTTATAAGACGGATACCGTGACCGTCATCGGCTGGATCAAGGATATGCCGGAGCACTACAAACAACTGAAGACCTTCCAGTTCGGTTATCAGGACCTCTATACTGACGAACAGAAGTCTGCCTATGCCGACTTGGACGAACAGGGACGCTTCTGCGTAAAAATTCCCGTTGTGAATAGTACAGAGTTTGCCATCGATTGGCGCCGTTGCTTCATCCGCACGATGTTCGAGCCGGGTAAGACCTACTTCATGCTTTACGACTTCAAAGAGGGACGCCGTTTCGTTATGGGTGAGGACTGTCGCCTGCAAAACGAACTCTTCAAGTATCCGCTCGACTGGAAAACCGTAGATTTGTATGACGGGGCGGAGAGTGCCGGCAAAGGCGGTGAGGAACTCTTTGAACCCTACATCACCTCGGTCGATAGTCTCCTCAAGGCACAATACGCCAACATCGATGCACTCTGTGAGCAGCATCCTACGCTCTCCACTCGCTTCAACATTTATAGAAAAGGTAACACGCTGGCGCAGCAGGCACGTTCCTTCGGACAGGCTCGCTTCCGTGGGAAAGGTATGCAACTCTCTGACCATGCCCGCCGCTATGCCTACGACACGTTCTGGACGAAGATGGAGAAGCCTTATACACTGCATCGCGACCTCGGTGGTTTCCTACGCGACTATATCGACGATGCCTCAAGTGCACGTAATGCCGTGTTTGCTTACAGCCTCCGTGACCACTACATGGAATTCGCAACCAACGATGAGGAAAGGGCACTGCTCACGCATTGGAAAGAATGGTATGATGAAGTATCTTTGCTCATCGCGGCAGAACCTACCGTCGAGGCGAAGATACGCAAATCACATGAACTCGACTCGCTGAATGCCGACTTGTTGAAAGAGGTGGATAAGATCGTCAACTCTCCGAAATCCTCGAAAATCGTCAATGGCGGACTTCTCATAAGCACCTTGAAACAATACGCCCTGACGCTCGACTCACTCGGTGCAGACCCGTTTATCAAGGACATTTGGCTCGGTCGGCAGACACTTAACCATATTGACCATCAGCGCACCTCGCTACTGCCCAGCGTCATGGATACTATTAAGGCAATGATTAGCAATCCCACTTACATTGCGATGATTGAGAAGCAGAACGACCACTATCTCGCCATTGAGAACCGCGAGTTTGACAAGTTAGTACTCAAGTCGTCCGACAATCTTGCCAACATCTCTGAGGGTGAGGCATTGCTGAAGAAGATCGTCGAACCCTACAAAGGCAAGTTCGTGCTGCTGGATATCTGGGGAACTTGGTGCGGACCATGCAAGGAGGCACTCTCCCACTCTACTGAGGAATACGCCCGACTGAAAGATTACGACATCCAGTATCTCTATCTGGCCAATCGCAGTCCGCAGGATTCGTGGGAGAACGTCATCAAGGAGTATAACGTCAGTGGTCCGAACGTGGCTCACTACAACCTGCCAGATGCCCAGCAGGCCGCCATTGAGCGCTACCTAAACGTCCACAGCTGGCCTACGTACAAGCTCTTCAATCGCAATGGTGATTTAATGGATCTCAACGTTGACCCACGCAACCTCGAAGAGCTCGCCCGACTGTTAGAACAAATGAAATAGTTTACTGCTGCGGAGTGATGATGCGGTAGTTGCCGCTGAGGTGCATGAAAGCAAAGAGACGGAGAAGTCCGTCGTAGTAAGCATCGAAATAGCCATCGTCAAAGGGTTCGTGTTTGGCGCGCCAGAAAGCGTCCACGAACTCTTTGCTTTTCTGATGGCTGCACATCATGGAGGCGGCAGCAACGGTGGCGACAAGGCCTATGCTATGACGTAATTTGCGGAATCCACCTGCCTGCAGTATCTCGTTGCCTTCTGGCAAGGAGCCATCCGTCCGATACTGATCAACGAAAGTATCGACGCCCTGGGAATAGAAGAAATTCTGGATGGTCTCAGCATAGTGACGCTGCCACTCACCATCGGCACAGCTCCATTCGTAGTCGAGCGTGATATTCATAGGTACACGCCAAGAGTCGTAGCGGAAATTGTTGTTGCCATTTCTGCGGGGGGCTGCACCCTCAGGACGCTGTGGCATACCCGGGAAACGCGGCATCTGCATCTCGCTGCCGTCGTACTGACACTGGTCGCCGTTCAAGCCCGTCTTTTCGTTGATGCACTTGTGCAGAAATTCGCGGCTCTTCTGTGCACACTGGTTCCAATAGTCGCTGCGTCCGTCGTCGGCCCAACGCGCCCACACTTCATAGAAAGCGGGAATGTGGTAACTGGGGTCGGTAAAACGCTGTCCGAAACCATCAGGCGTAAAGGTGATGAGCTGTGTCTCGGGATCAATCAGATACATCTTCTGAGGACCCGTCTGTTGAGGACCGAAGCCAGGGAATCCTCCCTGACGAGGTTCGGGGGTATATTCTTTGGGTTGGATGCAGTTTAGGATGTTCTGTGCTTCGGCTTTGTAGTTGATACCCGTGTTGTCGCCCCAGCGGTTGGAGGCGAAGATGAGTGCCGTAATGAAATACAGCTCGCCATCGCTGGCAGCACCTTCGGCATTACGCGTTCCGTCCGTCTTGCAGCTCCAGGCGAAATAGCCCTTGCGAGGGCCATCCTGATGCTGCATATATTTCTTGCTCCAGCGCCACAAGCGGTCGAAGATGTCCTTCTCACCAAACTGCACAGCAATCATCATGCCGTACGACATACCCTCTGTACGGGCATCGTGGTTCTTGACGTCGGAGACGTAACCCATGGTGTCTCCAACTTCGAAATACACTTTGTTGGGACCTCGGAAGACGTCATTGAACACTTCCTTTAACTTGGCATCGACATCGGCTTGCGAGTAGCCTATGTCAACGAGAAGGTTACGATACTGTCCGGTTTCGAACGCACCTTTTTTCAAAGGCGAGAAGGCCATTGCATTGATGGCCAATAGCATCAGTGATGCCAGAAAAATTGTCTGCTTCATACTTTGAGTTGGATTTATGTGTGCAAAGATACATTTTTTCGCGTAACTTCACAAGAAAACCCCAAATAAATTTTGTTTTTCGCTGAAATCTTCGTAACTTTGCAGCCTATTTGAGAAAATATAGCTATATTTTAGAGACAAAGAACATTTTAAGGTAATAAGAGAAAGTCATGGAATTAGACGTGCTAACCGCTATCTCGCCTATTGATGGCCGTTACAGAAACAAAACACAGGAACTGGCAGGATATTTTTCGGAGTATGCGCTGATTCGCTACCGCGTGAGGGTGGAGATTGAATACTTCATCACGCTGTGTGAGTTGCCCCTGCCGCAATTGGAGAGTTTCGACCACAAACTGTTTGAGCCGTTACGCGACATCTATCGTAACTTCTCGGAGCAGGATGCTGCCCGCGTGAAGGAGATAGAGCAGACCACGAATCACGACGTGAAGGCCGTAGAGTACTTCATCAAGGAAAAGATTGATGTGATTGGCGGCTTCCCCGCTAATGCCAAAGAGTTTATCCACTTCGGACTAACTTCGCAGGACATCAACAACACCAGTGTACCTCTTTCTATTAAAGAGGCTCTGGAACAGGTGTACTATCCTATGGTGGAGGAACTCATCGAGCAGTTGAACGACTATGCCGAGCAGTGGAAGAACATCCCTATGTTGGCCAAGACACACGGTCAGCCTGCCTCTCCCACCCGTCTGGGTAAGGAAATCATGGTATTCGTGTATCGCTTGGAAGAACAGCTGCGTGCACTGAAGGATACACCCATTACCGCTAAGTTCGGTGGTGCTACAGGTAACTATAATGCCCATCATGTGGCTTATCCCCAGTACGACTGGCGCGAGTTTGGCAATAAATTCGTTAGCGAGAAACTCGGACTGGAGCGTGAACAGTGGACCACACAGATTTCGAACTATGACTGGCTGGGTGCTATCTTCGATGCTATGCGTCGCATCAACACCATCATCATCGATTTGGACCGTGATTTCTGGATGTATATCTCGATGGAGTATTTCAAACAGAAGATTAAGAAGGGCGAGGTTGGTTCGAGCGCTATGCCCCACAAGGTAAACCCCATCGACTTCGAGAATTCTGAAGGTAATATGGGTATCGCCAATGCCGTACTTGGTTTCCTGGCACAGAAACTGCCCGTAAGCCGTTTGCAGCGCGACCTGACCGACTCAACGGTATTACGTAATGTGGGTGTTCCTATGGGGCATGCCGTCATTGCCGTCCAGAGCACGCTGAAGGGGCTGCGCAAACTCATCCTCAACGAAGAGAAACTGCAGGAAGACCTCGACAATACGTGGGCCGTAGTGGCTGAAGCCATTCAGACCATCCTGCGCCGTGAGGCCTACCCCAACCCCTACGAGGCACTGAAGGCGCTGACACGCACCAATCAGAAGATGACCGAGGAAACCATTCATGAGTTTATTCAGGGTCTGGATGTCAGCAACGACATCAAGGAAGAACTGATGGCTATTACGCCAAGCAATTACACAGGAATGTAAGAATAGTTTAGAGTTTAGAGATAATAGATTATAGTTATAACAACACAAAGGAGGACCGGGAGGTTCTCGGCTAAAAACAAAAAGAAAAAACATTATGGAATTCGAAAACGAAAAGAAACAAGAAGAGCAGACTGCCCAAGAGCAGCAGAAGTCTACAAGTCAGGCTCAGGAGCAACCACAAACTGGCTATCAGTATCGTCAGGGACGTTCACCACGTCCGCGTATTCACCAGCAGACACGTCCCTATAATCAGGGCGGCTACAATCGTAATGACAGTCAAGAAGAGGGCGGTTTCCGTCCTGAGGGATTCGGCGCTGGTCTGACCAGTAGCACTCCTCAGCATGAACACGGCTACCAGCCCCGTCGTCAATATGGTCAGCAGCCCCGTGGCGGCTACCAGCCTCGCGGAGGTTATCAGCCACGCGGCAGTTACCAACCACGTCCCCGTCAGCAGTATGGTGAGGGATCTTATCAGCCACAAGGTGAGGGCGGTTACCAGCCACGCAGTGAATATGGCCAGCAGCCACGCGGCGGCTACCAGCCTCGCGGAGGTTATCAGCCACGCGGCAATTATCAGCCTCGTCCCCGCCAACAGTATGGTGAGGGAGGTTATCAGCCACAAGGTGAAGAGTATGGTCAGCAGCCGCATAGCGGCTACCAGCCACGTAGTGAATATGGTCAGCAGCCTCGCGGTGGCTACCAGCCTCGTGGTGGTTATCAGCCACGTGGCGGCTATCAGCCCGGCGGTTACCAAGGTCGCCCTCAGGGCGGTTTCGGTCCCAAAAAGAAGAAGCAGAAGCCATACGATCCCAATGCAAAATACTCGATGAAGAAGCGTATCGAGTATAAGGAAGATAACATCGACCCCAACGAGCCCATCCGTCTGAACAAATTCTTGGCTAATGCCGGCGTATGCAGCCGTCGTGAGGCCGACGAGTTCATTCAGGCTGGTGTTGTGAAAGTAAACGGGGAGGTTATCACCGAACTGGGTTCTAAGGTATTACGCACGGATGAAGTGATGTTCCACGATCAGCCCGTAACCCTGGAGAAGAAGGTTTATGTGCTGCTGAACAAGCCCAAGGACTACGTAACCACTAGCGATGATCCCCAGCAACGCAAAACGGTGATGGACCTTGTGAAAGGTGCTTGCCCGGAGCGCATCTATCCTGTTGGTCGTCTGGACCGCAACACCACAGGTGTGCTGTTGTTGACCAACGATGGTGATCTGGCTTCGAAGCTGACTCATCCGAAGTTCCTGAAGAAGAAGATTTACCACGTTCACCTCGACCACAACGTGACCGCACATGACATGCAGCAGATTGCCGAAGGTATTCAGTTGGAAGATGGCGAAATCAAGGCCGACGCTATTGAATACGCCAGCGCTCGACCGCGTACAATTTGCCGGTCTGACCAAGAAGAACGTGAAGCGTGGTGACTGGCGCTATCTCACTGAAGAGGAAGTTGACCGCCTGCGTATGGGTGCTTACGAGTAAAGTGAAGTATGTCGCTATGGCATAGCGACAAACAAAACAAGAAGAACAATGAAAAGAACAAAGATAATTGATGTGCTGAAGAGCACAGAATATGGTAAGGAGGTTTGTGTGAAGGGCTGGGTGCGCACGCACCGCAGTTCGAAGGCTGTTGACTTCATTGCGCTGAACGATGGTTCTACCATCAAGAACGTGCAGGTGGTCGTTGACCCCACGAAGTTTGACGAGCAGTTGCTGAAGGACATCACCACAGGTGCCTGCATCTGTGCTGAGGGTACGCTGGTCGAGAGCCAGGGTGCTGGTCAGTCTTCAGAGATTCAGGCTACCAAGTTGGAGGTTTATGGTCTCTGTGGCAACGACTATCCCATGCAGAAGAAAGGCCAGTCGTTCGAAGCTATGCGTAAGAACGCTCACATGCGTCTGCGTACCAATACCTTTGGTGCCGTGATGCGCATCCGTCACAACATGGCAATGGCCATCCACACCTATTTCCACGAGCATGGTTTCTTCTACTTCCACACCCCGCTGATTACTGCCAGCGACTGTGAGGGAGCAGGTAACATGTTCCAGGTAACCACCAAGAACCTCTACGACTTGAAGAAGGACGAAAGCGGAAAAATTATCTACGACGATGATTTCTTTGGCGAGCAGACCTCACTGACTGTCTCTGGTCAGCTGGAGGGTGAGTTAGGTGCTACAGCCTTAGGTGCAATCTACACCTTCGGTCCTACGTTCCGCGCAGAGAATTCTAATACTCCACGCCACTTGGCTGAGTTCTGGATGGTTGAGCCTGAGGTCGCTTTCCTCAATCAGGAGGAGCTGATGGACTTGGAAGAGGACTTTATCAAGTACTGCGTACGCTGGGCTCTCGACAACTGTAAGGACGACCTGCTGTTCCTGAACCAGATGATTGACAAGACACTGATTGAGCGTCTGGAGGGTATCCTCAAAGAGACTTTCGTGCGCCTGCCTTATACTGAAGGAATAAATATCCTGCAGGAGGCTATCAAGAATGGTAAGAAGTTTGAATTCCCCTGCAACTGGGGCGACGATCTGGCTTCAGAGCACGAGCGCTACCTGGTGGAAGAGCACTTCAAGAAGCCCGTTATCATGACCGACTATCCTACGGCTATCAAGTCGTTTTATATGAAGCAGAACGAGGAGGCCCCCACTGGTGCAACGTTAGGTTCCAGCATCGGCTATAAGGGTACTATTGCTCCTGGTCCTACCATGCAGGGTACCGACGTGCTATTCCCACAGATTGGTGAAATCATTGGTGGTTCCGTCCGTGAGGAAAGCTACGATAAGCTGATGGGAGAGATTAAGCGCCGCGATATGGATATGACCCACCTCTGGTGGTATATCGACACTCGCAAATGGGGTTCATGCCCCCATGCCGGTTTCGGTCTCGGTTTCGAGCGCCTCATCCTGTTCGTCACCGGTATGCAGAACATCCGTGACGTCATCCCCTTCCCCCGTACTCCCAAGAGTGCTGAGTTCTAACAGTCCGTCACGCATCTTGATGGTGCGGTCGGTGATATTCGCCAGACCTTCGTCGTGGGTAACGATGACGAAGGTCTGGTTGTATTTATCCCTCAAGTCGAAAAACAACTGGTGCAGTTCTTCCTTATTCTTGGAATCGAGCGAGCCACTGGGTTCGTCGGCAAGAATGACGGCAGGATTGTTGATGAGTGCACGGGCTACTGCCACACGCTGTTTCTCACCACCGCTGAGTTCATTGGGCTTATGGTGGGCACGGTCTGATAGTCCCATAAACTGCAACAACTCCTCAGCCCTCTGACGGGCTGCCTTCTGCGAAGTGCCTGCGATATAGGCAGGAATCATGATATTTTCCAACGCCGTGAATTCAGGCAGCAACTGGTGGAACTGAAACACAAAACCTATATGCTTGTTGCGGAAATCCGAGAGCTTCTTTTGCGATATGGAGGTCACGTCAACAGAATCGACACACACTGTTCCGGCATCCGGGCGATCTAGCGTACCGATAATCTGCAGAAGGGTTGTCTTACCAGCGCCACTAGGGCCGATGATACTTACCACCTCACCCTTATTGATTGTGAGGTCGATACCTTTCAAAACCTCCAATGAGCCAAAGCTCTTTTTAATGCCTTTGATTTCTATCATAATAACTTACATCTTCCTTCTTTTATTAATCCACCGTGAAATGCTATCATAGATACTGCTCTCCTCTTGGTGCTGTGCAGCGGTAAAGGTCATACTCTCCTCCTTGGCATTTCCATACTGGTCTGGGAAGAGTATCATAAGGTTCTTGCCACTGAAGTGCTGCATCAGTTCGTTAGGCAGACGTTCCAACGCATTCTTATACGAGATGGTACCCTTACGGGCCGTAATAACCACGAACATGTGGTCTTCGTTGATATTGGCAGCAAGCTTGGGCAACTCGTTCCAATGAGCCATATAGGTATATTCCGCTCTCACGCTGGAATGGCGGTTATTGATGTATTCGCGGATGAGTTCCAACGACTCATTACGTCCGTGGAACTGGATACGGCAGTCTAGATTGCCTGCCATGCGTGCCAGTCGTTCCAACCAGCGGTGGAAGCCAGGCTCGAATTCTGCTCTTGAGGGTACTGCCACCTGTATTCTGCGTAACGTGTTCAAGGGCTGAACGAATCGCGTTAGCACAATCTGACGGTTCAGACCATTATAGAGACTCTGGATAAATTCACCCCAGAATTTCGGATTGACATCCGTATGGACGTGCATACCCATGATAATCTCCGAGGCTCCAAACTCACGGAAGGCGTGTTTGATGCCGTTAGCAATGTTTGTAGCCAGTCGTACCTGTGTCTGTATCTGTATGTCGCTGGCTGAAGCCCGCTGCTCCAACCGTTCCAACAGGCGCAAACCGTCCTCACGATGCTTACTCGCTTGGACGTCGTCATACACCACGTTCAGTGCCACTAGTCCACGATTCAACTTCTGGTTTCTCACCATGATAGCCAGTTCCAACAGCTGGGGAGCAATCTCAGGGTACTTGACACAAAGCATGATTTTCTCGTCGTCCTTCGACTGCGAACTTTGTTCAGCGGGGTGCAACCTATTGGCCAGCGTTATCTGTTGTGCAGCGTGCTCCGTCATCATTGTCGAAATGATGCAGGTGATGAGGATCATGATCACAACACCATTCATCATCTCGTTGTTCACCAGATACACCCCAGGAGTCACTTCCAACTTCATACCAACCATCACCATAGCTATGGCGCCGGCAGCATGGGCACAGGTCAGTCCGAACATCATATTACCTGCCGACTTCGGTAGTCGGAACAACAGGCTCGACAGGTAGGCTGCCACAGCCTTGCCGAAAGTTCCGAAGAAGACTATCAGTCCGACGATGAACAGCATGTGAACACCCTCAAACAATGTCCTTACGTTGATCAGCATTCCCACACCAATGAGGAAATAGGGAATAAAAATCGCATTACCGATAAACTCTATCCGGTTCATCAAGGGTGACACGTGAGGGATATATCTGTTGAGAATCAATCCTGACAGGAAAGCTCCGACGATACCCTCTACACCAATGAATTCGGAAATGGCAGCCGACAAGAACATCACGCAGAGCACAAAGATGAACTGCATGATGGCATCAGAGTAACGTCGCAGGAAGTAACGCGATAGTTTCGGAATGCCCCATGACAGCAAGACACAGAAAGCTGTGAATTTCAGCAGGAACACTATCCAAAACACAAAACCCACGTCTTCACCGTATGACGCTGCCAATGCTGCCAGCATGAGCAGAGCGAGGAACAACGAAATCATCGATGACCCCACGCTCAGCATCACACTCGAGTCGCGTCCCAGGCCGTAGCGCGAAATAATAGGGTACGCTATCAACGTGTTCGAGGCCATGATACACCCCAAGAGAAATGACGCTTGTCCGGAATACCCCAATAGCCAGATAGCCATGAAATAAGTAATAAGCAAAGGTGTCAGACACGTCAGCAGTCCGAATATCAGGAACCGTCGTGAGTTTCTCTTGACACTCTCCAAGTCCATCTCCAATCCTGCCAGAAACATGATATAGAGCAGACCAACCTTTCCAAACAGTTCAAATGAGGAGTCGCGTTCCAGGATGTTCAAGCCATATCTTCCCACCAGTACGCCTGCCAACACCATACCAATGATGTGGGGAATACGCAGTTTACCCATGATGATAGGTGCTGACAATATAATCAACAGCACGACAAAGAAGATCACTGTCGGGCTCGTGATGGGGAAATATGACGACAATATCAGCATTTCGTTGGCAAAGGTACGAATAAGTGAGCAAAAAGCCAAATTTTTGAGCAGTGAATGCTAGAAAAAATGGAAAATATCGTATCTATGCTTTTTTCTCTTCGAAATATCCCCAAATAGTCAGTTCTTTGTCGGCAAGTGGCGTCTTGAACAGGTAGCTGGCCAGAAAACCCACTACGAGGACAATGAGGTGGCTATAGACGCCCAGCATGTATTTGTGATGGGTGAAGTTCCAGTCGCCTAAGTCAAGTAGGGTTTCCTTGACACCTGTGCCGTGAATGTCGATCTTCGTAGAGGTGAGCACAGCATAGGCCGTAAACAGCACAGCGGCAGCAATACCGATGTAGAGCCCTTGTTTGTTGGCTCGACGACTGAACAGACCCAGCATAAAGATGCCTACGATACCCGCAGAGAAGATGGCATAGAGCGAGAACAATGCACCAAGAACGCCCTCTCCACCCCATGAGATGTAAAGACAGGCAACGCCAATGGCACCCGCACCGGCAATCACAACCATCCATTTGCCGAAACGCAACTGTTGTTTGTCATCCGTATGTTTACGAAAACGTACGTAATAGTCCTGTACGGCAATGGCAGAGAGACAGTTGAGGTCGGCATCCAATGACGAGATGGCCGCGGCAGCGAGAGCGGCAATAATGAGGCCACGAATACCCACAGGCAATTCGTGAGCAATGAAATATGGAAATACCTCATCGGCCTTCAGGCCCTCAGGCAATAACGGCGCACCCAGGGCGTGGTAGTAGGCAAAGAGTGCCGTACCGATGAACATAAACAGCGCCCAGATGGGAACAGACATCAGCACACCGATATAAGCTGCCTTCTTGGCCTCACGATCGTTTTTGGCAGCCAGATAGCGTTGCACGATGGTTTGGTCAGTACCATATTTCTGCAGTGCATAGAAAATGCCATTGAGCACCATCACCAAGAAACACAGTTCACTGAGGCTCCAGTCGTAGGGTCCGAAGTCAATTTTGTTGTACTCACCAGCAATGCGGAACAGTTCAGACGGTCCTCCGTCGATACCGAGCACCAGAATCAGAATGCAGATAATGCCGCCACCAATGAGTAATGCTCCCTGCACCACATCCATCCAGACGATAGCCTCCATACCACCGAGCAGAGTCAGGATGATAATGGTAATACCCAACACCAATACAATACTATATATATTAATGTTTAAGAACGTAGCCAATGCCATGGAAACGAGGAAAAATACCGTTCCTGCCTTTGAGAAATGACCCAAGGTGAAGGCAAATGACGAATAGAGACGTGCAAAGAGTCCGAAACGGCGCTCAAAATACTCATATGTAGACAGACGGATGACCTTACGGAACAATGGTACAATGATACCAATAAGTGCTACGAGTACGATAGGCACCATCAGTCCTTGAACCAACAGAATCCAGTTGCCGGCATACGCTGCACCAGGATATGCGAGAAATGTCACGCTGGAGATGAGTGTGGCGAAAATAGAAATGCCCACAGCCCAGGCAGGAATTTTTCCACCGCCAGCGAAGTAGGTCGACGTGTCCTTCTGACGATGGGCAAAATACATACCCATCCCGATGGCTGCAGCTATTGAGATGAGCACTATGGTATAATCAATCCAATGCATTTACCTTATCTATTATGGTTTGTTCTTCGTCAACAGAAAGTCTCGTCAGGGGCATGAGCATCCAAGGCTCGCAAAGACCTTTCGTACTCATCATCACTTTCAGGGCAGTAAGACTCTGACCCAGTGTGCGGGCCTTCTGATAAATCTTGGCTATCTCGTTGGTTTCATCCTGCAGACGGTTGGCCGTTGCCATATCACCAGCCACAGCAGCATCAAATAATCGTTGGAACATCTCCGGCACGAAGTTGCCCGTTGAGGGAACGATGCCATTGCCACCGAGTTCCAAAGCATGAGCCGATTGTGCCGCCCAGCCACAGAAATAGGCAAAATTTGGATGATTCTTGGTAATCTCAATACACTGTGCCATACGTTCCAAATCGCGTTCCGAATCTTTCAATCCCACAATATTGGGATGGTCAGCCAAGCGACGAATCACATCGACAGGAATCGACATGTGTGTCGTGGCCAAAATATTGTAAAGCATCAACGGACCAGTAATGCAATCGGCCAATGTCTTGTAATAGTCATACATTTGGTCTGGCGTTAAGGCATAATAGGTCGGCAGGGTGGCTACAATGACATCTGCCCCCAGAGCACTATAAATCTCTGCCTGACGGACTTGTTCACTGAAACAGTTACCAGTAAGCCCTGCATAAATCAATATCCTGCCGTTGGCAGCCTTTACTGCCGTCTCCACAAAAAGTTGTCCGTCAGCCTGACTCACACTATTGCCTTCTCCCGTTGTTCCCATCAGAAGAGGAGAAACTTTGTTTTCAGCAAAAAACACAATTATTCTCTTAACGGCCTTGATGTCAAGCTGTCCATCTTGCATTACCGGAGTCACCATCGGCACCACCACACCACGATATTTACTATTGTTCATACACTTTACGTTTTTTGATTTATCTTATTATATATTAATGACGTACAAGTTTTTGATTAGTCATCAGTTTCGACGAGCCACTCGCCATTAACATTTTTTTAAAAAAAAAGTGGTGCTTTTTGATAACTATTCGGGTGAATTTTTGTACCTTTGCAGACGATTAGCGTTTACCAAAACGGAAAACTTTTTCCAAAAAGAAAAATAAAAAGTTGTCCAAAATGGAAAATTCCGCTAGCATAGAGAGACTTGAAATAACTAAATATATATAGAGAGAAATAAACCCATGATGGAGATTAAAAACTTTACTATTACAAAGCGTGACGGAACAAAAGATCGCTTTTCATTAGACAAAATTATGAATGCCATCGTCAAGGCATTCGAGAGTGTAGACGAACCTGCTGACCTCGGAACCGTATCAAAGATTCTGAGTCATTTGGATATGCACGACGACATTAAGGTAGAGGACATTCAAAACCAGGTAGAGGAGGCTTTGATGCGCGAAGGATTCTACCGTGTGGCCAAGTCGTTTATCCTTTATCGCCAAGAACACACTGAGGACCGTGACACATTGGAGAAGATGATGTTCCTCTCTGAGTACACCGAATCGGTCAACGCGGCTACTGGTTCGAAATACGATGCCAATGCCAATGTGGAACACAAAAACATTGCTACACTCATTGGAGAATTGCCCAAATCAAACTTCATCCGTCTGAACCGTCGTCTACTGGTGGACCGTATTAAGAAGATGTATGGCAAAGACCTGGCCAACGAATATATCGACAAATTAACCCATCACTTTATATATAAGAACGACGAGACGTCGCTGGCTAACTATTGCGCCTCTATCACCATGTATCCTTGGCTGATCGGTGGCACGACAGCTATTGGGGGTAACTCTACGGCTCCCACCAACCTGAAGTCGTTTGCCGGCGGCTTCGTCAACATGGTATTCATGGTGAGTTCAATGCTTAGCGGTGCATGTGCTACACCTGAATTTCTGATGTACATGAACTACTTCATCGGTAACGAGTATGGCAAAGACTATTGGCAGCATCCTGATCAGCAGGCCGACCTCTCGCTGAAGAAGCGTACCATCGACAAAGTTATCACCGACTACTTCGAGCAGATTGTCTACACACTGAACCAGCCTACCGGTGCCCGCAACTATCAGGCTGTATTCTGGAATGTAGCCTACTACGACAAGTATTACTTCCAAAGCATCTTCGGTGAGTTCTACTTCCCCGATGGTTCACAACCAGATTGGGATGGTCTCTCTTGGTTGCAGAAGCGTTTCATGAAGTGGTTCAACCAAGAGCGTACAAAGACACTGCTGACCTTCCCCGTTGAGACGATGGCACTGCTCGTCGACGAGAATGGCGAGTGCAAGGATAAGGAATGGGGCGACTTCACCGCTGAGATGTATGCTGAGGGACACTCGTTCTTTACCTATATGAGTGACAATGCGGACTCTTTGAGTTCCTGCTGCCGCCTGCGTAACGAGATTACCGACAACGGCTTTAGCTACACCCTCGGCGCCGGTGGTGTGTCCACTGGTTCGAAGTCGGTACTGACTATCAATCTGAACCGCTGTATCCAGTATGCCGTCAACCACAAGATGGATTACCTCGAGTATCTCAGCGGCATTATCGACCTGTGTCATAAGGTCCAGTTGGCTTACAACGAGAACCTGAAGGAACTGCAGGCTCATGGCATGCTACCGCTGTTTGATGCCGGCTACATCAACATCAACCGCCAGTATCTCACCATCGGTATCAACGGTCTCGTGGAGGCTGCCGAGTTCATGGGCCTCAAGATTACACCTAATGACGACTATAAGAAGTTCGTACAGGGCATCCTTGGACTCATCGAGAAGTACAACAAGCAATACCGTTCGAAAGAGGTGATGTTCAACTGCGAGATGATTCCTGCTGAGAACGTCGGTGTGAAGCACGCCAAGTGGGACCGCGAGGACGGTTATTTCGTACCTCGCGACTGCTATAACAGCTATTTCTATGTAGTAGAGGATGATTCACTCACCGTACTTGACAAGTTCAAACTGCATGGCGCACCATATATCGAGCACCTCACTGGTGGTTCGGCACTCCACATGAACCTCGACGAGCACCTCTCGAAACAGCAGTATCTGCACCTGCTGAAGGTCGCTGCACAGGAGGGTTGTAACTACTTCACCTTCAACATCCCCAACACGGTCTGCAACGACTGTGGACATATCGACAAACGATACCTGAAGGAGTGCCCGCACTGCCATTCTAAGAATGTCGATTATATGACCCGTATCATCGGTTATCTGAAGCGCGTATCGAACTTCTCACAGGCCCGTCAGGAAGAGGCTGCCCGTCGTTTCTATGCGCATACGGAGGCTTAAACCATGCTGAAATACGTAAACACAGGAATCGTTTTTCAAGAGATACCCGACGAAGTGACACTGGCAATTAATATCAGTAATTGCCCGTGTCATTGTCCTGGGTGTCATAGTCATTACCTTTGGGAAGATGTGGGTATGCCGCTGAATACTGACGCTATCGACGACTTCGTCAGCCAATATGGTACCGACATCACCTGCATCTCGTTCATGGGAGGCGATGCAGACCCTCGTAGCATCAACATGTTGGCACAGTATATCCACGAATATCATCCACAGTTCCACGTGGCGTGGTATAGCGGACGTATCCGTATTCCCTCTGTTGTCAACAAACAGGACTTCGATTATATTAAGGTGGGACCCTATATCAAACATCTCGGACCCTTGAAATCTGCAACCACCAACCAGCGGCTTTATCGTCGCACGCTGGATGGTGATTTCGAAGATATTACCTACCGCTTCTGGCGGCAGCAGGATATCGCAGTATAAAAAACAAGTTGACTATCCGAACTTGATTGTACCCTGAACAGCATCGGACTGTGGCTGGTGAGTGGATTCCTCCTTCTGGGAGATATCTTCACCACTAGCCTGACTATAGATGCTATCAAGAATCTCACGAGTACGCTTGTAGGTCGGTGTCTGCTCCACAGCAGAGATTACATCGTCGTTATCCAAATCTTCAGGACGGAACAGATAGATGTGCGGACGACGCTTGTAGCGCTTGCTCTGTCCATCACCACCATAGTAGCGGTTACGGCGGTCCTGACGCTGGGCTTCTTTCTCCTGCTCGGCAGCAATACGGGTTGCCTCCTCCTGAGTGTTACGATGCTGACGGTGACTGGACATGCCATCGACACGGTCGATACCAAAACCGGTAGCCAAAATGGTAACCTTTACCTTCTTGCCCAATTCGGGATCGGTGGCCAACCCCCACTTGATTTCGAAGTCGTTACCGAACTTGCCCATAAAGTCATTGACATCGTTCATCTCCTCCATCATCAACGAACCTGTGCCGTCCTTATTGCCGGCAAACGAGATGCTGAGCAGAATCTTCTTCGAATTGAAGACGTCATTCTCATTAAGAAGCGGTGAGTTGAGGGCATCGTCGATAGCCTTCTTCACACGACCTTCACCCTCGCCATAACCAGTAGACATGATAGCAACCCCACCGTCCTTCAGCACGGTCTTGACGTCGTTGAAATCGAGGTTGATGAGTCCGTGAACAGTGATAATCTCAGCAATAGACTTGGCAGCGACACTCAATGTATCATCAGCCTTACCAAAAGCATCGAGCACAGTGAGCTCAGGATATATTTCGCGCAGACGTTCATTATTAATGACGAGTAAGGCATCGACATGTTTCGACATTTCCTCGACACCATCCAGCGCTTGGTCAATCTTACGGTCACCCTCGAAGCGGAAAGGAATGGTGACAATACCTACCGTCAGAATACCCATCTCCTTCGACACACGGGCAATGACTGGAGCAGCACCAGTACCCGTACCACCACCCATTCCAGCAGTGATGAAGGCCATACGGGTGCCGTCGTTGAACAGGTTCTTGATATCATCCAGACTCTCCTCCGCAGCAGCACGGGCCTTCTCAGGACGATTACCGGCTCCAAGTCCTTCCTTGCCCAACTGCAGATGGACGGGGACTGGCGAATCGTTCAGCGCCTGATTATCCGTATTACACAATACGAAGGTCACATCGTGAATACCCTCGCGATACATATGGTTGACGGCATTACCACCACCTCCACCAACACCAATCACCTTGATGATGCTATTCTCTTTCTCGGGCTCGCCAAAATCGAGCAATATGTTATTATCCATAATTCTATTCTTTT